>JAGTRA010000151.1 GCA_018396935.1 Candidatus Bathyarchaeota archaeon | reverse complement strand
TTCAACCTCTTATACTGTTACGTTGTAGCGAACGCAGAACGATCGTACTACGGCACTAATAGAAGGTATGTGGCAAATTGTGGCTATAAGTGTAGCTTGCTTACGGACTCTGAAGTTCTTGTATACCTTGCCGACTTATTAACTCGAAGACATAAATTGCCAATACACATAGCCGCTTTTGCATTAGCGCCTCCTTTTTGGGAGCAGATATCTCAACTTCCCAAGAAAGAGAGGGAGCTTTTAAAAGCAATACGATTAACGTATGGGAGTGCTCTAGCTAATGGTCCTTTCACTATGATTCTCGGGTTCAGTGGAGGAATGATCGGTTTAAGTGATCGAATCAAACTTAGACCTTTAGTCGCAGCGCGTAAAAATAGCACCTTATACTTGGCCAGCGAAGAAGCTGCAATACGGGAAATTTGTGAAAAACCTGAGAAAATTTGGCGCCCAGTTGCAGGGAAGCCTGTTATTTGCCTTTTAAGGAGGAAGTTAAATGTCGAGCTTTATCCCGCCCGAATTCATTATCAAATGGAATGCTAAGAAATGCACTCGATGTTTAACATGTATTAAACAGTGCTCCTTTGAGGTTTTCAGCTACATAGAGGAAAATGACGCTATAATTTCTGATAATTCTAAGTGTGTAGGGTGCTACAGATGTGTTGCCTTATGCCCGGCAAAAGCGTTAATTGTGAAGAAAAATTCTGATGTTTTCAAAAGTAACCATTACTGGACACCTGATGTGATAAAGAATATCTACAAGCAGGCTGAAAGCGGAGGAGTATTGTTAACTGGCATGGGTTGTGATAAACCATATCCAATCTACTGGGATCACATGCTGTTAAATGCGAGCCAAGTTACAAATCCATCAATAGACCCCATTAGGGAGCCAATAGAACTTAAAACATACATTGGGAGAAAGCCTGATCGACTCGAATTTAGAGATGATGACATAGAGCTTAGGACTACTATTGCCCCCCAGTTAGAGGTGGATACGCCCATACTTTTTGCGGCAATGTCCTATGGAGCAATAAGTATTAACGCTTTAAAGGCTTTAGCAATGGCTGCTGAACAAGTTGGGACCTATTGCAATACGGGAGAAGGCGGCCTGCCACAAGACCTATATGAGTATAGTAAAAACATCATAGTTCAAGTTGCATCTGGACGATTTGGCGTTGACTTAGATTATTTAAGTACAGGCGCTGCTATAGAGATAAAAATTGGCCAAGGTGCTAAACCCGGAATAGGGGGGCACCTTCCAGGCGAAAAGGTAACTGAGGCCATATCTAGAACTAGGAAAATACCTATAGGAACTGATGCTTTATCTCCCGCGCCTCATCATGATATTTACTCAATAGAGGATCTTAAGCAATTAATAGATGCCTTGAAAGAGGCAACAGACTATTCTAAACCAGTGGGAGTTAAAATTGCTGCTGTACATAATTCTCCAGCCATAGCATCTGGAGTGGCTAGGGCTGGAGCTGACTTCATTGTTATAGATGGTTTTCGAGGGGGAACCGGAGCAGCTCCGTTAGTTATAAGAGATCACGTAGGTATACCTTTAGAGTTTGCTTTAGCAGCGGTGGATGATCGCCTCAGGGAGGAAGGTATTAGAAACCAAATATCAATAATAGCGTCTGGTGGAATTCGCTGTAGTGCTGACGTAGCTAAAGCTATCGCATTAGGCGCTGATGCCGTCTATATAGGCACAGCTGCGCTTATAGCTATGGGTTGCCATATGTGCCAGAAATGTTATACTGGAAAATGTAATTGGGGCATAGCTACTCAAGACCCATCCTTGGTTGAGAGACTTAATCCGAAGATTGCTGCAAAGCGTTTGGTAAACCTTCTCAATGCATGGACTTTAGAGCTTAAAGAGATCCTTGGAGCCATGGGTATGAACTCCATTGAAAGCTTAAGGGGAAATAGACTGCAACTTAGGGGAATAGGATTGAGTGATAAGGAGCTTGAAATCCTTGGAATTTTACCAGCGGGTAGATAGGTTATGTATACTTGGATATTTTAACTAGGGGGTTCTAAGTGATGGATAAAGCCATTATAGATGCTAAGGGGTTGCGTTCGATAGAGTTAAACAGGAGGATTAAAGACGCTGTAGCTAGTGGTGTAAAGGAAATCCTGTTAAAGAGGGTAAATGGACATAGATTTATAGGAACAGGCATTAGGGGTGACGTAACTATAACCATTGACGGTGTTCCTGGGAACGACCTAGCCGCTTTTATGGATGGTCCAACAATAAGTGTTCAGTCGAATGCCCAGGCTCATGTCTGCAACAC
>JAGTRA010000150.1 GCA_018396935.1 Candidatus Bathyarchaeota archaeon | reverse complement strand
GAAAAGGCGAAAATAGCCAGTATGGCTGACTTCATAAAAAAGAAGTGTGGAATACCAGCTTATGCCCCAGCCGTAATGGAAACCATTAGATTGCTGTAGGTACAGGCTCGCTTGGCAGAGGAGAGCCAGCACGCCAAATTTTTACGTGAGGTGGGCATACAACAACTCTTTCCTCTCCTAAACGGGCTATATCCCCACCTATAGATTCAACAAAAGCGCAAAGCTCGCTTACAGCCTTTTTAACATCCTCTACACTTTTAGAGGCTAGGGGAGTTATCTTCAGTATTACAATGTTTCCAGATTGAACCTCACTCTTAATAACTTCTAGATCAGTTAAATCACGAAGAGGCATAGCCTTAAGAAAAGTTTGACTTGAAGATTCAACCTTATCCTCCTTTCTGCCCCTTCTAAATAAATTAATTAAAGTGGGCAAATTTCTCCTCTCTTTAATATTCCATTTTTAAAGAGTTAAGCCTTTTTCTTCTCAGTACTACTATGAATTAGAAATTTGGATTCTCCTTATTAAGATTTTATTAAGTTAAAATTATCATTGGAAATTTTTAGCGCAAATCATCATTTTCAACTTGAATTTTTGGGATAGCTAAATTAGGTGTCATGTAAAGTGACTATTTTGTTTACATCATCCTGTTAGGTTTTTCCCTAGAACCCAAATTTTATCCCCTACAAAGTGAATGGTTTTAACGACGGCTCCATGTTTTACTTCTGAAACTTCTTGACGACCATAGTTAACTTCGCCTATAGCTATGGGTTTACCATATTTTTCATCAACGACAGCAATTATATCGCCCTTTTGAAAGTCTCCTTCAAATCTTATAATTCCTGGAGCCATAACATTTGCACCGTTACATATATGGGGGACAGCTCCTGCATCGACAACAGCCTTTGGTAAGGATTTAATGGCTTCGATGAAAAAGAGTGTCGGGAAGATTTTATCATTGACTCGAAAGAGAATTGGTCGCTCATCAACTAGAAATAGCTCACAGAAGTCAGCTTCTAAACATTCAACCTTATCGCTTAAGCTTAATGACTCCAATGGGATTTTAAGCTTCTCACAGGCTTCTTTAAGAAGACGTTTAGCATCTTTTGATCGAATAAAGTGCCGCTTAAATCCTTTAGACATCAAGCATCACTTTCTTGAATAGATAGGTTTAAATTATAAAGCTTAAGAGTATGAAAGAGGGCAATGCATAATCTGAGGGCTTTAAATGAGCGAAATGACTACAGATATCCTTGAACAAAACTTGGGGAAAGTAGTGCTTGTAAAATTGAAAGGTGGAAAAAGTTTACGTGGAAAACTTAAGGGGTTTGATCAACACCTTAACCTAGTCCTAGAGGAAACAGAGGATACTACAGATGCTGAAAATGTGAAGAAGCTTGGCTTAATAATAGTGCGAGGAGACAATGTCGTTTTAATATCTCCTCCACCAAGGTGACTTAAATGGGTAAGGGAACGCCTTCTTTTGGGAAACGTGCTGAGAAAACGTTGCATATCCGCTGTCGAAGATGTGGACGTAGGGCATACCATGTTTCAAAGAAGCGCTGCGCTGCTTGTGGTTATGGAAAAAGTAAAAGGATAAGGAGATACTCTTGGCAGACTAAAAACCTTAACAGGGAAAGGTTAAGATAGCGTCTTTTTAAATTTTGTCATTAGAGTAGAAGCCCTTATCAATCTTTACAAATATTAGTGGACCTTTGCTCCTAGCCATTTCTCTAGCCCTGCGCATAGCATTACTTACAACTTTTATAATTCGTTCTACTTCATCGGAATATTTTTCCCAATTCTCACTTAACTCAAGTTTTAACAAATTTTCAGAGAGGACTGCTGTGCCGCATATTTCACCGTTCCTTATGAGGGCTGAAATCACAGCTTCCTGCATTTCCTTCCTATTTGATAAGCTACGCCATATAGGCTCCGCCTTACTTATCTTCTGAGATAGAGTGCACCATTTTCTAGAGCCATCTTCACCTATTAGGAGCTTAACCCTTTCAAGCCACTTCTTAAGCCATACACCAGCCCAGACATCTATAAACTCTTCTAATTCAGCTGGTTCTTCTCGATATAACTCCTCAAGCTTCTCTACAAGTTTATAATCACTTACCTCCTCTCCAATTAAACCAAGGTGAACCTTAAGGTAATTGGCTAGGTCTTGGCAGGCCATCTGTAAAACCTTGCGGTCTGCACCCCAAAGGTCAAGCATAGGGTTCCTATTCTTCAATTTTTCAGACAACAGTATTTCTATAAAGTTCATTTCCTTCCGCTCGAAGCCTTCTCCAAGCTAATATTAGCCTCCAGCGCTAATAAGCTTTATCTAAATAGCTTCTATAACATTGATAAGTAGGTTTTGGAAATATTCCATAAGCGTAATTGAGATTACTCTAGGAAATCAGGAAGCTCTTTTATGCTATTAAGAATCAAGTCAGGATTCTCCTTCTCTAGCTCTTCCCGCGTAAACAGCCCTGAGAGGACAGCAACAGTCTTAGCGCCTGAATTTTTTCCAGCCCTTACATCAGCTATA
>JAGTRA010000149.1 GCA_018396935.1 Candidatus Bathyarchaeota archaeon | reverse complement strand
AAAGAGCATATAAACAGAAGCATTAAGCATATGGAGGCCCTCAGGCAGCGCAAATGAAAAGAATATTTACATCTGATTGTGAAGGACCTATATCAAAAAATGATAATGCATATGAAATCACAGCGTATTACATCCCAAATGGAGGAAAATTATTTACGGTTATAAGCCGCTACGACGATGTCCTTGCTGACATAGTTAAACGGGAGGGTTACAAAGCAGGAGACACTCTGAAATTGATATTGCCTTTTCTGAAGGCATACGGTGTCACTGATAAAATGATGCAAGATTTTTCGGCTAAAAGTTTAATTCTTATACCTAATTCAAAGGAGACTTTGGCTTACATCAAAAAGATGGCACCGGCTTTCATTGTTAGTACAAGTTACGAGCACTACTTGCGGGCGCTCTGTGAGTACATGGAATTTCCCTATGAAAATGTATTCTGCACAAAAGTATGTCTAGACAAATATGAGCTAAGTCATAGTGAGCGGCAACGTCTTATAGAGTTAGCTAATGAAATAGCAAACATGCCCATAATGGATATCCCTAAAGATGCTAAGCGTCTCAGTGACCTCCCAGAGTTATATAGGGATATCATTAAGCGATTAGATGAAATCTTCTGGAAGGAAATAGCGAAGATGTCCATCGGGAAAATATTCAATGACGTCAACCCGATGGGCGGAAAGGAAAAAGCCATTGCCATAATGCAGATATGTGAAAAATTGAACATAAACCTAGATAATGTGGTATACGTAGGCGATAGTATAACAGACGTTGAGGCTTTAACCCTTGTAAGAGACGGTGGTGGTTTAGCGGTAGCATTTAACGGCAACAGATATGCCGTTAAAAACGCTGATGTAGCAATCTTATCAGAGACGAGTTTAGCAATAGCTGTTGTGGCAGAATTATTCCTACGCCATGGAAAAGATGTAACACTTAAAGTTGTAGAAAAATGGAGCGAAAAAACCCTGCAAGAAGGGAGGGTTAACGAAACTCTACTCCAAAAAATTCGCACGAGCAACATAAAGATTGCAGCAGTTAAAGAAGATAACATTGAATTGCTTATAGAGGAGAGTGAAGCTTTTAGAAAGATTGTCAGAGGTGAGGCTGTCGGGGGCCTCGGATAGTGAATATTATAGAGCGCATAGAGGATACTTATTCAGAGGCTTTTGAAGGTATCTTTTGTAGGCTCATAGTTACAGCGGACGATGAAGAAACCTTGCGGAGAGCAGCTGAAGATTCAACAGCCACACCAGCGATTGTGATAGGCAGAACGGAAGGTGGTATAGAAAAGTGGCTAAGCGAAGACGAAACGCCGGACAGGCGTAAAGGTGTTTTATTACAGTTCTGGGGAGGACTAGACCCCAATAAGCCTATTGAGGAGTCGATTAATAAGTTTGAGAAGGAGCTCTCTTATAGAATTAGGCAAGATATCTTGGTGAAGCCTTTTACAGCGGTCTTTGATGCTTTGCCAAAAGCAGACGGCAAACTTGACATGATGAAATGGGTTGGTCATTGTGGCGATGGTTATGAGTGGGAGGAAACTCTCTATGGTCGACACGTAATAATAGTACCTATTATGGTTCCAGACTTTATTATAGAGCGATACATAGGGTTCGCTAGAGGAGTTATGGGAGCGAACTTCTGGATAATGTGCAGCACAAAAGAAGCGGTCGTAGAGGCCGGCGTAAAGGCCTTAAGGGCCATACATTCAGTTGAGGGAGTAATAACTCCATTCGACATTTGCTCAGCTGGATCAAAGCCAGAAACTAAGTTTCCGTGGATAGGCCCAACAACCAATCACCCTTATTGCCCTTCATTGAAGGAGAGACTTGGCAAAGAATCTAAAGTCCCAGAGGGGGTGAAGTACATCCCAGAGATAGTAATCAACGGCATCTCAATGGATGCTGTAAAGAAGGCTATGAAGACTGGAATAGAAGCGGCTCTAAATGTTAAAGGTGTGGTCAGAATATCAGCAGGAAATTACGGCGGAAAGCTCGGCAAATACAGAATTTACTTGAGGGAACTTTTCCATGAAACGATTTGACGTAATAGGCTTTGGCGCCTTAAACGTAGATAAGCTATACAGAGTTGATAGGATAGCTGGTCCTGAAGAAGAAAGCTTTGTGGAGGATTTTAAAGAGGAATGTGGAGGCTCTGCAGCAAACACCATTGTCGGTCTTGCTAGGCTTGGATGTAAAGTCGGCTTCATCGGAAAAGTAGCTAAAGATAACGAGGGAAAAATTTTGATTGAAAATCTCAATAAAGAGGGAGTGGATACAACAGGCATAATTGAGGCGGAAGAAGGTAGAAGTGGAACGGTCTTAGGCTTCATAGATAGAGATGGAGCACGAGCTCTCTATGTGGATCCGGGTGTAAATGACACTATTAAATTTGAGGAAATAAACTTGGAGTATGCCTTTAGTGCTAGATTTTTACATTTAACATCTTTCGTGGGCGAAGAACCATTTGAAGCACAAAAGCGCCTTATTGAAAAACTTCCTGAAAGTGTGAAAGTGAGCTTAGATCCTGGTGCGATATACGCGAAAAAGGGATTGGGTAAAATAAAACCCATAATAGAAAGATGTTTACTCGTCATG
>JAGTRA010000148.1 GCA_018396935.1 Candidatus Bathyarchaeota archaeon | reverse complement strand
GCTTTTATGAGCGCAATGTAGTAATGTACCTCAAAAATATAGTAAGAAAGCTCAAGCCTTGTTTATTCATCGACATTGGGGCATATGTAGGATATTACGCGATTTTAATGGCTAAATGGGGATGCTCTGTTGTAGCTTTAGAACCGGATCCCAGGAGCTTTGCCCTCCTGATGAACAACCTGTTTATGAGCGGATTGCCGGAAAAAGTTATAGCTTTGAATGAAGCTGTTTGTGATAGGGAGAATTCACAGATTCCTTTTAAGTTCTCAAAGTCACCCTCAGAATCCTCTTCTACAGGATATTTAAGAGGGGATCTCGTAGAGTTTATGGGTCACGTGCCCTGCACGAAATTGGATGCTATAGCGCAGTTTCTTGAGCTTAGGGATAAAAACATGATCATTAAGATAGATGTTGAGGGAGCAGCTCTATCAGTACTTCGGGGGAGTGATTCTACAATAAAAAGGTTTAAGCCTTACATAGTATTGGAGGTTCACAGAACCTTTGATGAAAATGATGAAATGCTAGCAATAAGTATGCTCCGTAAATATGGGTATAAATGGAGACTTTTGGAGTGGCGTAGTCAACGGAACTTTATAGTGGCCTTAGAGCCTCTTTAAACTTTTTATCCTATCGGCATTCTTCATCATTGGGTAAAGTGCTAGATGGTGGAGAGTATGAAAATATCTATTGTTGGTGCCGGGCACGTCGGCCTCGCAACGGGAATAGGGTTGGTAATATTAGGGCATGAGGTAATTTTCGTGGATATAAACGATAACGTGGTCAAAGCGATAGAGAGTGCCAAGCCTCCATTTCATGAAGAGGGGCTAGAAGACGCTATGGAAAGGCATAGAGGGAAGTATTTAGTGGAGAGGAACCTGCAGAATGCTGTTGCGAGCTCGGAAATAACCTTCATAACTGTGGATACTCCGTCTGACGATAGTGGTTCTGTCGACCTGAGGAATCTAGCGGAAGCCTCATCCCAAATAGGTAGGGCTTTGAAGAACCTAGAAAGGTATCACACCATAGTTGTTAAGAGCACTGTTCCACCGGGCACTACTGAGGGCTTTGTGAAAATTATACTGGAAAATACGTCAGGCAAAAAAGCTTTTATTGACTTCGGTCTGGCAATGAACCCAGAATTCCTAAGAGAAGGAAGTGCTCTTAGGGACTTTCTAAGCCCAGACCGGATTGTGATAGGTGCTAACGATGAGAGAACTCGGGAGATCCTCGAGCAACTCTATAGAAATATTTCATCCCCTAAGCTTGTTGTAGATATAGAGACTGACGAGATGATAAAGTACGCTTCAAATGCCTTCTTGGCGATGAAAATCAGCTTCGCAAACGAGATCGGCAACCTCTGTAAGAAGCTCGGGATCGACTCATGGAAAGTGCTAGAGGGTGTCGGGTTAGATCATAGGATTGGACCATACCTTCTCAAATCGGGCTTAGGATGGGGTGGCCCATGTCTGCCGAAGGATGTTAGAACCCTCATTAGACAGTTCAAACAAAACGGAGAAGAACCATTAATCTTAGAGGCTGTCTACAAAGTAAACAAAGAGCAAGCGTATAAATTAGTACAGCTTCTAAAGAAATATGTTTCGAATCTCAAAGGAAGGAAGATTGGTGTTCTAGGGCTTACATACAAGCCCGGAGTAGACGACGTAAAAGAAAGCATAGCCTACGATATAATCAAGAAGCTCATTGATGAAGGAGCGCATGTTATTGCTCATGATCCTCTTGGAGTTCAGAAGTTTAAATCCATGTATCCTGATGTATCAAAGATTATCGAGTTTGCTGAAGTTCCAGAGGACGTGCTAAAGAAAACGGAGATCATAGTAATAGCAACCGAATGGCCTCAATATGAAGAGTTGGACTACAGTGGAAAAATAATAGTTGATGGAAGAAGAGTTAAGAAGGCCGAAAAGACAGCAGCTCATTACGAGGGTTTATGCTGGTGAGGTTAGCTCTCAATTTCTGAACTCATAAGGTTTACTTCTTTGGTAAAACATGGAGCTATATCGTTTTGTTCAGGTTTATTGCTCAGATCTAATATTTAACTGAAGTCAAGAGCAGATGTAATCTTTCTGAAGCTCTAGTGGAAATTCTTAAGATGTTTAAGCATACAAATGAAAGTGAAAACATCCTTTAAATAGCTTTTTTCAACTTTAGAAAGGGGTACGATTGCCAGCATTGAAATCAATCATTTTTACAATATGTTTGAAAACTAACTAAGACAGCTCAAATTATAGAAATATATAGCCAATTCAATTTTTTACGGCGCTACTGTGTCATTCAAACGGAAATGCTTTGCAAATAATAAAATTGAGTGAAATCCTTATTAAAATGAATTTTAATATCTGAGTATTAGATTATTGGTGTGAATATAATAGCCTGTCTTATTCTATTAAATTGATCGTTTTTGCAATGAACCATAGCTTACTATCCAATATATATACAAATTATATATACAATACAAACAGTTACTCTTCTTAATTCTTATTTCTACCTTGTAAATTTAACATGAACAAATAATACAGCACGCTTAAATCATGCATATCCGTATCTTTTCTTTTGTGTTGCCATCATTTCTTTTCTCCACAGCTCTGGGCTTTATGCTCTCGGATTC
>JAGTRA010000147.1:619-2633 GCA_018396935.1 Candidatus Bathyarchaeota archaeon | reverse complement strand
TAAACCATTTGTAAACATAATTTCTTTGGGAGAAGACGAATATAACATTGCAGCAAAGGTGATCCTAGAGCACGATATCAAGCCTTCAGATGCCCTCCACCTAGGAGCGATGAAAAAGAAAAACATATCTACAATTGTCTCAGAAGATAAAGACTTTGATAAAATCGAATGGATTAATAGATTCTGGTTAACTACATAAACTAACTGCTAACCTCCTTATTGCAATAATATAATGCCGTTGGAGGATACACTAGTTTTATAATTTGGCGCCGGGGGTGGGATTTGAACCCACGCGGCCCAGAGTGGGCCACAGGCTGTTCAGCAGATTTTGTCTCCAGGCTTGGGCCCGCCTCTTCTTTTTCGTGGTCTGCTCCCTACCGGATTCCCCGCCTACTTTCGTTGGCTCTAGGAGACCCCGGCTTCTCTTTCACATTCCTATATTTTTGTTCAGTCTATTTAAACTGTTTGATTTATTTCCAGAGCTTCGGGTATATTCCCCTTGGCATTAGGACTCTGTCTGTCTTAACCATTATCCCATGCGTGGCTTTAAGTATCTCCTCGGTGCTCGCGATGGCTGTTCCCAGAGCCACCGCTTCGCCCTTCAACGTGAATACGGCGACTTTATCAGATGGTTTTATTCCGGATTCAACATGCGTTATTCCCGGAGCGGTTAGGTGTGCGCCATGGCATATGGCGTCTACAGCTGAGTCCCTGATGAAGATTTTAGGCATAAAGTCCAGTGCTCTCTCCATTGGGAGAATGAATTTTCTAAGCATCTTTATGTCTCCTGCTTCACGCCACCTATCATAGAGATATAGAATGTCGTGCAAAGTGACCATATTTTTGTCCTCGGTGAACGGTCCAGCCCTTATTCTGCGGAGCTCATGCATATGTGCGCCGCAGCCCAGAGCCCTACCTATATCGAAAACCAGCTTCCTAATGTACGTCCCAGCTTCGCATCCAACTTTAAACAGAATGTTTCTACCCTCGATCTCAAGTATGTCCAAATAATAGATTGTTCTTACACGTATAGCCTTTTTCACCGACGCTCTAGTAGGTGGCCTCTGATAAATTTTTCCCTGAAACTCATTGAAGACCTCCCTAACCTTCCCTTCAGGCGCGTCTTTGTGAAGCTTCATTACCCCAACGTATTCTTTGCCAGCCACTAGCAGAGCCTGTATAACTTTAGTTGCCTCCTCTAAGGCTACGGGTAGAACGCCGGTCACTTTGGGATCTCCACGCCCATAAGCCTAGATAGATTGCGGGCTCTAGGGTCCCTCCATGACCGGCGTGCTCAATGCCAAGTATGCGCTTAACCCACGCTGTAACCTCGTGACTTGAAGGGCCTGAGGGTTTATCCAGATTTATTATGCCGAACCTCACTATATCTGGGTATTGGCGCTCTTCGGGTCTGCATCCATATTTAGGGTCGGTTTCATCCTCAGATTTCGTCAGCAGCTCCCGCTTTATATTCTCCGCCTAACTCCCGTAATGTTCTTCGGTCCGGTTACGAGAACAAAGTTTTTATCTATGATGTCGAGCACGACGCATCGTCTGCCCGCCTCCCTACCCTTAATCTTTACACAAATCCTACCAACCTCTATAGCTGGCATCAACAATCACCATTCCTTTTTCTTCTTTCAAAGAAAGACTATCTTATATGCTTATCTTAGTAGAGATCATTATATAGTAATTCTACGCGGCTTCTCCATTAGAAGTCTCTTTTCCCCGCGAACTCCATCCTTGAAGTGCGGTCTTCTAAGCACAGAGTCGCTCTTCTTCTCAATCTCCCTAGCTTCGTCCGCCAGTTTGGCGGCTGTCCTCATGATTTCATGGGCTGCTGCGACAAGCGGGATATAGGCTTCAGGCTCATGTATCTTGAAGCAGGCTTCGAAGGTTATGGTGGAAACCTGTTTAGCAAGCTCGTATGCCGCTATGGCTTTAGCCCTAGCATACGGGTTTGAAAAACCAGTTGCCTCAACAGCCCGCCTACTGTCGATGATTATTTTTGGCA
>JAGTRA010000147.1:0-538 GCA_018396935.1 Candidatus Bathyarchaeota archaeon | reverse complement strand
ACATCGGAGTTGTAGAGAGCCATTTCAAGCGGGTCGAGAAACTCTCTCCTAGCACCTATCATTGAATCCGCTTCAACAATTATATATCCGAAACCGTATTCCTCAAGCTCTTTAATAATTCTCCTAGCTGGACTGTCTGAGATAATTATTACGGGCTTATTGGACGCCCTGAGGATTTTACGTGCCTCAGACGGTCCTTGAGTTGTCTGCGCAGGACCAATAAATATTACCAGATCAACATTTTGCCTGATAATCTGCTCAGCGCCTTCAATACAGTCTTCAGGGGTAACCTTTGCCCCGGAACCAACAACCCTAACCCGAATATCCTCCCTCTCAGCCCTCTCATCTAAAAGGAACTCTAACAATGGTAGAGAGCCTATGCAGCCAGCCTTCAAAACCCCAACTTTAACTACCCCGCTCATATCTTTCACCATACACTATTATGATGCCCTGGAAGCCTTTTAACGCTTTTAAATTTATATAGACGCCAACGTTTTTGCATTTACTTCTTGTAAAGTCATATATTCAACTTAGCAGG
>JAGTRA010000146.1:299-2691 GCA_018396935.1 Candidatus Bathyarchaeota archaeon | reverse complement strand
GGGCCGTTAGAGGCGTGGGTAAAGATGGAGGAAAGGTTTTAAGGCTTGAATATGAAGCCTATGAGGAAGCTGCTAGAGGGGCTTTGGAGAAGATAATTGAGCACTTAAAGGTGAAGTATGGGATAATTGACGCTATAGTTGAGCATAAAGTTGGATCGGCTGGCGTGGGCGAAGACACCGTGTACGCTTTAGTAGCCTCAAAGCATAGGGAGGAGGGCTTTAAATCCATAGTCGAAGTAATTGAGAGATTGAAGCATGAGGTTCCAATATGGAAGAAGGAAGTAACAGACAAAGGCTCACAGTGGGTAGAAAACCCCTAAACCCTTATTTTTAAGGTTTTCTTTTAACCGGTTTTTAGGCTTAAACCGTCAATATTCAGGTTTTCAGAGCGCTTATAAAATGGGAAGAAAGATTTTAATATGATCTTACACCCATTTCTAACGGGTGAAGCCTTTGTCCTTAGAGGATCTTATTGACGCATTTGTTAATCTCGATGAGGGAGAGAGTTCTCAGTATTGTTGAGGGTCTTCTCAGGGAAGGTAAAGACCCATCTGAAATCCTTGAGGCTTGTAGGAAGGCGGCGGCAGCTATCAGTGAGAGGTTTGAGAGAGGCGAATATTTTCTCTCAGAGCTTGTTTTCGCAAGCGAGATATTTAGTGGCGTTATGAGGGTTGTTCTCCCGGTGCTTAAAAGGGAGGTTAAGCCGGTTGGCACGATAATTTTGGGCACAGTTCAAGGCGATATCCATGATATAGGTAAGAATATTTTTAAGGCGTTTGCGGAGGCTGCTGGTTTTAGGGTTATAGATTTGGGCGTAGATGTTCCCCCGGAAAGATTCGTCGAAGCCGTTAGGGATCATTCCCGATATAGTTGGCATGAGTGGACTGCTAACCATAAGCTACGAGTCCATGAAGAAGACTGTTGATGCCCTTAAGGAGGCTGGCTTAAGGGATAGGGTTAAAATTATAGTTGGTGGTGGAAGGGTAGACGGGCATGTGAAGCATTGGTTAAACCAATAGTTAAGGTTGCGTTATCCCTTAAGCCCGCAGGAGCTAAATACGCGTTCATACCGCTCCATCTCAACGAGTACCTGTCGCCTAAAATCTACAACGAGTTCTATTGGCCCACGCTCAGAAAGATTATAGTGGATCTCTACGGGCAGGGGATAAGGTCGCTTGTGTTCTTCGAGGGATGGCATGACCCTTATCTAGAAACAATACTTGAGCTGCCTAAGGGTTGGGGCATAGCCTACTTCGAGAAAACCGACGTAAGGAAAGCGAAGAGGATCATAGGCGGACACACCTGTATAATGGGCGGGATCTCGCCATCCCTATTATTGGAGGCGACGCCGGAGAAAATTAAAGAGCATGTTAAGGATCTATTGGGCGAAATGAAGCCCGGCGTCGGGCTTATATTATCGCCTGGCGTAGCGGATATATCGAAGGCTGTTCCACCTGAAAATCTGAGGGTGCTGATAGAAGCCGTAGAGGAGTCTGGGAGATACTGAAACGCTATATAGATCCCGCTAAATACCCCTAATTTTTAACTTAAAGATTATCACCATGCTCTTTTGAGGCGCTTTAAACCTCACTTTATGTTTGAGACAAAGCCTCTATTATCATCTGGCAGAATTCGGGCAGATCGTCCGGCACCCTGCCAGTTATTATGTTGCCATCCCTAACCGCGGGCTCATCTAGGAAGATGGCTCCGGCATTCACTAGATCATCCTTAACCGCCGCATAGCTGGTCACTTTTCTGCCCCTCACAAGCCTGGCTGATATCAGGATTTGGGGGCCGTGGCATATCGCAGCTATAATTTTGCCCCGCTCATACGCCCTCCTAACGAGATCCAGAACCTCAGGCGCTATTCTCAGGGAGTCGGGCGAGAAGCCTCCGGGGAAGATTAAGGCGTCGAAGTCATCCAGATTAATTTCATTTATCTTTTTTATGGTGTAGCGGCCGCCCTCCTCAAAGACCTCTAAGGGTATTGGTGTTCCGTATCGCCCGGTCACGGGTTTACCCCTGACAGATGGTCTGGGATGCAGCCCTCTCTCAACCGGAACTATGACTACTTCCGCCCCCTCCTCGCTAAGCCTCAAAAACGGGTATAGGAGCTCCACGTCCTCAAACTCATGGGCAACTATTATAGCTACCCTTCGGTTCTCAAGCCTACGTTTAGGACCAACGCGTCTAACATACTTCAACATAATTTATATGTTAGTGAAAAAAGATATAAAAGTTATTTCTAACTGGTTATGCATTTAAGGCTAACGTACGTAAACGTATTGTTAGGCTTTAGTCCGGCTTTTCAGTTTTAAGATGCCTTTCTCATCGCGTGTTCTCGTCAGGTTTGCGCCGATCAGCTCTATTATCGCTATCTCAGCTAGGTATA
>JAGTRA010000146.1:0-289 GCA_018396935.1 Candidatus Bathyarchaeota archaeon | reverse complement strand
GTTCGGCAGCCCTCTTCCAGATGCCCGGCGTAGGCATTATCCTTATCTGACACTACGGCGTGTAGGTGCGGTTTCCCATCAGCCACTATACCCATTATGGACACTAGCTCCAGCGGCGCATCCCTCCAACGCCTAAAGAAATCTTTGGGCGGATAGCCGGTTGTCGTAACCATGTGCAGCACGCATTCATCTAGTGTTCCAATAGCCGAAAATACAACAGCGTCCTTTATTCCCTCCCTCTTTATGAGCTCATTGATGCTCTCTAAAACACAGTCGCCTGGATCAAGCC
>JAGTRA010000015.1 GCA_018396935.1 Candidatus Bathyarchaeota archaeon | reverse complement strand
TTCCAAAGTCTCCACGCGTTTCTTTATCTTTTCAACCTCGTTTCTTATGTTTTCATCCTCTATTTCCTTCTTCCTCTTTTCATTCGACTTCAAAATTAGCCGCAAAAACTCTGAATCATACACTTTTAAGAGTAACTCTGTATTTGGGATGAGGCAGTGTCCGCCAATTACTCCTGGATAATGAAGAGGCTTGTTGAAGTGTACTCGGTGTATATCCTCAATCATATCTACGACTTCATTGAAGTCTGCACCGAAGTGTCTTGTTATGCGGTGCATCTCTTGGAAACATGCAATCATCCAAGCTCTATAAATTGTTTCGAAAAGTTTTGCAAGCTCCGTTTCCAGAGGGCTTTTTAAAATCTTAACTTTTAAGCCGAGCTTTTCGAAGTGTTTTTTCGCGAGCTCTGTTGCCTCTGGTTTAACTCCGCCTACATATTTGCTCCAAAACATTATATCTCGTTTCATTGTCTCCAAACTTTTATGCATTCCACGTATTGGAGAATGCACAACTAAAAACCCGGTTTTTTCATAGATCTTCTGCGTTGTGCCAGGTGCAACAGTGCTATTAATTATTGTAAGTTTCGGTTTAAACTTGTTCATGTAATCAATGGTTACATTTACGAATTGTTCTTGATCAACACAAGGGTAGCAAATATGCATCACATCAAATTTCTCAGGGAAATTTGCTGGCTGCTCAATCTCACGCATCTTATTCTCATCTAAGTCATAACCGTAAACATCAAACTTTCCACTTTCTCTTAGCAACTCATAAAGGGGACGGCCGACTTCACCCAACCCTACGACTAGAACTCTCTCCCTAGTCATCTCTTAGTCATCCCTGTCACTTCGTTAAACTCTATCAAACCTATTAAAGCTTCCATTTCAAGTTCAAGCTAATATATGATAGTAAGTAGTTGGGGGCTGTTGAACCTTGATAGTACTATTGATTTAGAGCGTGTTGTATGTGTTTCTTCCTTGCATTACATTAATTCTTTCACGAGCTCTAAGATTACGTCAACAGGATTTTCAAGATCAGCTAATATGCCGCTTACATCCGCTTTATTGCCTAACTTTTCCTTTGCTAAATCAAATGCTGAGGATAAGTTTGTTCTAAATATTGGAAAGCCTCTTTTGGCTAAATAATCGTTTACATATTGTTCCTGGAAAATATCTATCACGATGGATGGAGTGCCTTGAAGGGCTGCCTCTCGCGTGATAGTCCCTCCAACTCCTATGAATAGATCTGCCTGCGCTACTAAACTCGCTGAGTCCACAAACTCTTTGGGGACAATTAACCCCTTAATGTTTTTCCTGCGATATCTCGTGAGGAAAATGACTTTACCCAAACGCGTTAATTTTTTCGCTAATTTAATGAGAGAAAACCTATTTTGAGCATAGCTAGCCCTACTCTCTACTTCCCTAACGACTATTAGTGGGCTTCCAAAGTCATATTTTACTGAAGGCTTAAAACCTTTCATCCACGCTACTTCGTCAACACCATCAAATTGAATAATTCTACCTCTGACGTTATATCTTTGCAAGCATTTCTCTGGAATGGCTTTAGAAACAACAATGTAGTCTACAAGGGGCAGGGTAAGTCTATTCACGGCATCAGCGTAAGGGGTATCAAAAGTTGTTATTGTTGGGATATTTAATCCAAAAGCTACTCGAATCTGATCCACTGAGCCATGGGAGATGGCAATATCAGGCATATTATCTTCAAGTATTCCACAAAACAAAAGTTGACGTTTAATTCCCTCTTTTAGTCTAGAAAGTAGCGATTTCGGATTATATCTTCCAACGAAGATAAATTTTTCATTTAAGAAATCCGCAAGAGGTGTTATATCTGGGTGCTCACGAGCGGTTAATATAACCTCATGTCCCACCTCCCTGAGTCTACGCGATATAGCAACTCCATACCTAACGTGTTTCCCAGTACATGCATCGTACCAGACTTTCATTGTCCACACCAATGGTACATTTCTCCTAAGATTTCCCCACTCCTTACAAGTTTCGCTGGCGCGTCTATATGGCGTATCCAATAAATATTTTCTGGCAGGATGTTGTACCTCGGTATTTCTGGTATGCTCTCCTTGTAGGCGAGTTTAACGTATAAGTATGGAATGTTAGCATAACAATCGCCTCTAAGGACTTTGCTAGCGTAGGAGAAGAAGTATGATGTGGTGAACATTCTTGCTGCGTTAATTTCAGTTACACAGGGAACACCGTCTTTGTTCTCCTTTAAATCGACGCATGCAATACCATTAAAGTTAGGGTCTATGGCGAGAATGGCTTCAGTAGCTATTCGATTTACCTCCTCATCGTGAATAGTTTTTTGAACTGCAGGTGTGCCTGTTACGCCTGATGGAGCGAGATGTGGGTATATGTACTCTAAGCGCTCCCTAGCCATGGAGGTTACGAGTTCCCCCTCTTTCCATAGGCTGTGGAAGGCTAGGTTTCTGCCTGGAAGGTGTTCTTGTGCTATGAATCCCCATTTCATGCCTCGCGCCTGCCAGTATCTTATCCATGAGATGGCTGTTCCCCGATTGTAGGCTGGTGTGCTTCCCCTTCCGCCAGCGCCATGCCGTGCCCTTATCCAGATGGGGCTACCTAGCTCTTCAAAAGCTCTATCAACATCTTCTTCGCTTCGAATTTCTAAGGTTTTTGCAACAGGCACCCCTTTACTCATCCATATTTTGGCAGACTCCAATTTGTCTTGACATATCTTTACAGCCTCTTTTGATGGTAGGAAGACATTTGCCTCAATTTTCTCGCGATTTTCTGAAACCACAGCTACTTCAGCGTCGGTTTGAGCGTGTAGAAATTCAGCTTTCTCCTTTCTGATGATTTCGTTCAACGCGTCAATGTAACCATCTTCGCCTGCCTTTGGAACCAGATATGTCTTATCTGCCGGAGAAAGGTATTTGAAATATTCGTTCGCCTCAGTTCCTATAATTGAAATTTTTTCTGGGGCTATTCGAAGAGACATTATAAAGTTTATTCCAGCCGGTCCGCCAGCACCTGTAGCAATAACTTTCTTCAATACATCACCCTTTTAATCGCCAATAAGCCCCTTGAGGATTTTAACATTTTTGGCTATTCATTGTAGCGATGAGGGTAAAGCTTATGCCTTTCTAATAAAACATGACGTAAGCATTGAAGCCTAAAAGAACATTAGCAACCTTAAAAATAGCATCCCGCGGACGAAGAATCCACCAAAAAGCTTTAGAAAATGAAGACCAAAGATAAGCTTTGCACATATAGCGTTTCAATGCGTCACCGAGGGCCGGTCGTCTAGTTGGCTAGGACGCAGCCCTTACGAGGCTGAGGTCGCCGGTTCGATTCCGGCCCGGCCCACCATCAATTGGGTTTGTTCGGCTTTTGATCCCTGAATTGATTATGTGATTTGTGTAGGTGAAGAATAGCTGGTTATTTGGGGTCTGCCCGTCATGAGTTCCTCATGTTGCGTCAGTCTGGAGCGGCTACATCATCCCCCATTTTTATATTTCTCGTTTTCCTTTTTAAGTGGATCGCTTTTTTGTCGCTTTTAGTTTATTTTTTAGGGCTCTAAGGGTGCCTGAAACCTTTATTACGTGGGCTGTGGCCGGTTTATCATTTATTTTGGTTATTGTGGCTAGTGCCGCTCTAACTGTTTCAACTTCCTTGTGAAAGACGCGTATAATGGCTGTTTTCTCCTCATCTTGGTACTCGATTAATGTTGCTCCAGTTTTGCTTGCGCCATATTCACCAAAGAGTTTTATGAGAGAGTCCCATAGGGCTTTCATAAAGTCTTTTGAGCTTGAAGTGGCTTCAGAGTCGATTTTTACGGCTATGTAGCGGCGTTTAACTCTTATGGGCAATCGTTTCCCCTCTTGATTATGCGGATGCCTGGGGCTACAAAGTTTGGGCTAAGCTTCTCCCTATTCCTCTCAACAATGCTCATGGGAGTTTTTGAAATAGCGTCTAAGGCTTGCGCTCTATCCATGTCAAAGAGCATGGTTAGCGCTGCCACCTCTAATGGCCTCCGCATTAGCATTTCTTCATTAGCCCCGCTAGAGACAACTATGGCGACGCCATAATCCGTTGCTGTAGCTACTTCCCTCCTGAGGGTTGATAGAAGCCTTATTCTAGGAGGACCCTCAAGGGTTATTAGTGGGCTGATATCTATCTCTAGGGATGCTAGTGCCCTTGAAGCTAGCTCAGCTTCAGCTTCATCAAAAAACCTCTTACGTGCATCTGCTGGGAAATTTAGCAGGTCTACACGTCTATCCTTTGCAGCTTGTCTCGCTATAGCCTTAGAGTCGCATATAACCCCTACTACCTCAACCTTCCTTCTAATCTTCCTCAGTATGCGGGTAAGCTCGCTGGATGTTCGAGGCTTTATATCCACTCGAGAGACGAAATCCACGCCTCTCTCTCTACAGAGGACTTGAAGTTGATCCTTATACTTGTCTAATTGGCTTATTGACAGCGGAATAGCTATCACTTTATATCCAAGCTCAGCCGCCTTAGCTATCATCCGCTGAGCTTGCTCCATGTCGCCTAAGTCCGGCCTTAAATGTAGGTCTGCAAACCTTCTCATGGAAGGATCCCAAGCTTTCTACAGGCATCTATTATCTCCTCTGGCTTAGACTTCTTAAAGTGTATTCGAAAATGTATGGGGTCCGCTGTACACAGCCTTATTTGGTTTAGGTAGGCTGCTTGCTTATCTAGCCTAATGTATAGGCTGGCCTTATCCAAATGCTGCTTTATAGAATTGTTTAAGTTTTCCTTATCTAGAATGCTCATTTTAGATGCTAGGTTCTCAAGAAAGGCTTTGATATGGTTTTGATCTCTTATTTTTGCTTCAAAAAGTGTTATGGGGTTTCCATAATGCCCACTAAGCCTTTTCTTCCTAAAGGTTATGTTATCTGCCACTTCTGGGGGGAAAACTCTACGAATTGCAGCTAAAACCTTCTCCTCATCCTCTGTTGCATGAGCGAATGCTCTAACCTCTATATAGCCCACTGGAACCTTGGAGGACAAAACACCATCCAAGCTTACTTTTCCGCTTTTCCGCTTTTAGATTTTCCGCTCTTAGACTCATTGGGTATTTCGCTTGTTTTTATGAGTTCATTGAGGATTCTTATATTCTCTTCATGGGCTGTTTTACGTCTAACGTCAATTGGTATGCCAAGTTTCCGTGCTTCAGTGGCGGTTATTCCAGCCGCCTTTAACTCGTTTAAGCTGAAACCTTTGCCGAACCTTTTTTGCCCACCTTTCTTGAATACGAGAGGCTTTACGCCTTTCATGGGCTAGTCCTCTCTCGCCGCCTTCTTACTTGGCCTAGCCTTTTCAGCACCGTGTCCCTTCTTCCTTAAACCTCTAACCTTCTTTCCAGCACTTGTCAATCCCCTAAAGACTCGGCCTTTATGCTGTTTTTCGCATATCCAGTTTATGTCTTTATCAGCTCTTATCGCTGGGTGATGGGGGTCAACCATTATGACCTCGAACCACTTATATCTTCCATCCTCGCCAACCCAATAGGAGTTTAAAACCTCTAGGTTTGGAAACTTTCTAGCAGCCCGCTCCTCAGCTATAAGCCTCAAGCTCTTTGCAGGCTTATACTTGTTTACACCCATCCGTTTAGGCCTTCTACCAGAACTAGGTCTCTCCTTCCTCAATCCACCCCGTCTAACCCTAACCCTAACAACTATAAAGCCCTGCTTCGCCTTATACCCAAGCTTCCTAGCCCTATCTATCCTAGTAGGCTTTTCAATACGCACCACTGCGGGCTGCCTTCGCCACTCAATCAACCTTTGCCTCATTAACTCTCCAACATATGACTCGTCCGGCTTC
This sequence comes from Candidatus Bathyarchaeota archaeon, assembly GCA_018396935.1. Taxonomy (GTDB): domain Archaea; phylum Thermoproteota; class Bathyarchaeia; order Bathyarchaeales; family Bathycorpusculaceae; genus DSZD01. The sequence goes on along the minus strand of JAGTRA010000015.1, from coordinate 9,569 downwards.
TTCCAAGCTTGTGCAACATACTTATACGCCATTTTTGCTTCACCCCTTTACGGTTCAACCATGCGGTTACATCCCAACGGGTTTACAGCTTCCAATGCATTAATAAACCCATAAAATAAACTTTCCGATTTAAGGCTTCCACTACTTATCCTCAAGAACCGCCTTCTTAATCATTAAGTAGCCCCTCTGCCCATCCCAGTGCTTTTCTGCCTCCAGAATCTTAATTCTTCTCTTAAAGAATTTTGCGTTAGCCACAAGGGTTTCATATTCACCCCCCTCCCCTATGGGCGAGATGCCATACCGCCTATTAAGCTCCATAAGCTCCACGATGGCTTCTTCGTCTATCCTCCGGCCAAGCCACTGTGCGTCAAGGCCATAGGCATAAACGCCTGTTATAATGGCTTCAAATTCCAACTCAAGCATCTCCCTTAAAATTTTATAGGGGTCCTCGCCCCATAGGGGGGTTAAACACTTTAAACCAAGCTGACTACAAATATTTTCCACTCTACTCTTTTGATAGGTAGATGCTACAGCCCCCAAGACGATGCCTTCAACATTTAAGCTCGCTAAAAGCCTCTTTAAATCTTCAAGCTCCCGCTCCTTTTCACCCGCGGTTTCCCCCTTAACCAATGGAATGTTTACAGCTTCAGCAAACAAATCTATGAGGTTTATGCTTGGATAATGGAACATGTAGCTGTCATCCCTCATGGGGATCATACAAGCTAAAGCCTCAACTTTATGGCCTTCCTCCATAGCCCTGTATAAGGCTAAGGTTGAATCCTTCCCGCCTGTAGCCAATACTGCAACTCGCATGCCTGTCTACTCAGCTAGAAGCTTCAGCCTTGCCTCATTAAATATGGCTTCTGTTTCAGCCTTCCACGAGGCGAAATCCCTAGGTGTTTCAGGGTACTTAGCGTAGTGGTCCCTAACTTTATTCATTAGGTTTACGGCAGCCCTCAGCTTATTAAGGAAGTGGGGTCTCCTTATTCCTCTGAAAACCCTCCTTGCCGTCTCTGTTATGTTTAGGTGGAATTTCTCCCCAAGCCCTGCCTTTAGAACATCCTCCTCTGTAAGTAGTTTATACTTCATTCCATAGTTTAAGTCTTCATTGCTACAGGTTATTAGGAGCATTCTGAAGACGTCTAGGGATGCTTGCTTTGCCCCGTAATGGCTCATGTAATGCACATTATAGGGCCATAATGCTTGTTGGCTTACATCGCCATCTTCCAACGCGTCAATTATGGCTCTTCCTGCTAGGAACCCACTCAGCATTGAGGGGCCTATACCACCACCATGAATTGGGTTTACGAGGCAGGCAGCATCCCCCGTTATTATTACGCCATTACCAACCATATTATCTAGCGGTCTTCTAGTTGGGTCGTACCACGCCCCAGCACTTAAAATTGTTGAGCCCTCAAATATGGGCTTGTTTATTACATGCCTATAGAATTGGCTCCTCGGGTTTGGAAATCCCTTCCTCATGCATACGCCAAGCCCAGCATTAACCCTTGATCTACCCTTATAGAAGAGCCAAGCATAGCCTCCAGGCGTTACATCCTGATTCAGGTATATTTCACAATACTTTGACTCTACCCCATTCTTAAGTTGCCTTATCTCTCGATAACATGCTTCTACATCATCATTAGAAACCTCATTTTCTACATTCATATCCCTTGGCAGCTTGCGTCTAATAACAGCTGAGAAGCCGCTTGCATCTACAACAACCTTAGCAATAAACCGCTCCACCCTGCCTGTTCTAAGGTTTTTGGCCGTAACCCCTATCGCGGCTCCATTGCTAATTATTGGCTCAAGGCAGAGGGTTGCATCAAATAAGTTTGCTCCTGCATCTAACGCCATTTTTAGAAGCCACTGGCCAAAGCGCTTCCTATCTAGGAGATAGCCGGAAAAATCTTCATGTCTAACTGTGAAGATGGTTTCTAAATCCGGGGAGTAGATTTTGATCCCCTCAATTTTAGCATCAATCACATCTACTGGCGGATCTGGAAGCTTAACGTTTTTTACATGATGCTCTCCAAGGGCATCTCCACAAATCTTATCCCCTATATCCTCCTGCGTCTTCCGCTCTATTATTCCAACTTTTAAGCCAGCTTCAGCTGCTGTTTTAGCAGCTAGACACCCAGCTGTACCTGCTCCAACAACTATTACATCAAACTTCAAGAGGATCCCTCGGTTTACTTTCTATACCATGTTGTATAAGTAAACTCTTATAAGCATGGAGTATGCCCTCCTACACTTGGTGTAAAATGGTAAATCATAGGTTAACTATTAGCAGCGACCTCCGCCAGTTAATAGAGTCTAGGATGGAGCGTACAATAAGGGGTATAGAGGAAACCCTAAAGGATGTGCTTTCTAGACAAGGAGTAACCGTGGAAGAGTTGAGGGATGACTTAAAGAGTCTTGAAAAAAGCTTCAACATGTTATCTCAGAAATGGAATCTCGAGATCCTATACACCCTCTTCCTAAAGGATGCTGTTTCCTTTAGCAGTTTAAAGAGGGTGTTAGGCGTTAACTCTCGAACATTATCAAATAAGCTAAAAAATCTTCAAAAGTACGGCTACATAGATAGGCGGGTCCACCCAGGGCCACCACTTAGGGTTGAGTATGCCCTAACAAGGAGGGGTAGGGAAACTGTGCTACTAGCCCTCCCACTACTATACTACTCTAGCGGCTTATTTTAGCATTGTTCTTGCTTTAAATTGGTATCTTCGTGGTTTCTTTTGGCGTGTCAAAAACTATACATGTTAGGGTTTTCTCTATGCCCTTAACAGTCCTCAGTTTATCTACTACGAATTTTCCAACGCTGTCTACGTCTTTTTCCTTAACCTTTATTAGGATATCCCAGTCTCCCGATATTATGTGTACTTCTTGAGCCTCTGGAAATTTAGCTATTTGTTCAGCTATTTGCCTTTGAGATAAAATCTGCTCGCTTTTGTCAGCCCTATAAGAGAAGGATGCTAAAATAAAGGCTGTAACTCCAAAATTCAGCTTTTTATGGTCGAGGATGGCTCTATACTCCTTTATTATCCCAAGCTGCTCCATACGCTTTATCTTCGCAAAAACCGTTGTTACAGGTGCATCAATTTTCTCAGCAATCTCCTTAGCCGTAAGTTTACAGTTTTCCTGAAGAAGGGCTAAGATAGCTTTATCCTTATCGTCAAGCTTCACTTGCATAATGAACTTTTAATAATGCTCCAAAATTAAAACTTTAATACTTCAGAATAATCTAAATTGATAATTCATAATCCTTAATAATTATCCTAATTTCCTTTTGAAAACTGTGGGGTTAACGGAGAGATGAATCATGGCTGCAAAGCATACCTCGTGTAAGCGTAGCGCCGTATACACCATTGATTTATTAAGTATTGATGGTGACGGATCCTTTCCATGTCCAAAGTGTGGAGTTATAATCTCCCCTGATGATGAAACTGATGAAATCTATCAAATAGTAGACACTAAAGTTGAGGGCGACAGGCTTTCAGAGCTTACCCTTAAGTGTAATAGATGTGGGAGCATCATAAGACTTGTAGGCTTTCTCATCGAAGTTTTAGAGTAGAATTTTATCACCTTAATATTGGGAAAGTCAATATAAATACGGCTACTAGAAGTGCCGCTAAAGCCTTTCTGCCCCTAGATAGGCCTGAAACATCATCTAATGGGCCTGGATGCTTTTGCATGGACATAAATAGGACGAAGAGAGCCATAAGCCAGAAATCACTTAGCACTAGAATCAAAATTGACAAAAATGTTAAGACGCTCCTAGCCCTATCGCCTAAAACTGATCTAGCAATGTGCCCCCCATCAAGCATAGCTGCTGGAAGAAGATTAAGCGATGTAATAAGCATGCCAACCCACCCTGCAAACTCTACAGGATGCATATAGAGGGCTTTCCCTGGAGGAGCTTGAGGAGCTACCCCCAACCAACCTAAAATATTTCCTATTACAAGCATCATGAGTGGTGCTGGCAGCATCGTAGCTTCAGTAGGCTCAGCTGGAACCGCTATCAACGACCCTACTGCTGAAATAATGGTTGCCATTATGAAACTAACTATTGGCCCACTTAATCCTATATCAAAGAGGGCATCCTTATTAGGCGGCAGCGTCCTCTGTAGGATTATTGCTCCAAAAGTTCCTATGCCAAAGATTCCTCCAACGGGCGGCGGGCCAGGTATGAAGTATGGTGGTGTAGCATCCACGCCCTCCTTCCTAGCGGCTATTTTATGCCCTATCTCATGAAGCCCAAATATAGCCATTATACTAATCGTGAATAAGGCTCCCCCCACTATCGGGTTTATGGGCCCGCCTATCTGGGCTAAGCTTGCAGAGAGAATATATCCCGTCGCAAATGTCGTGCATATGGTCAAGATGAGGAGGAGCCAATTCACTCTAACGTCAATGGGCTTTGAGGGTGGCTTAGGCAGAACCTTTATGAAGACTCTCCCATCGCTTTTCCTCATGAATGCTATTAGATTCATTTCATCCAGCTTTTTAAGCACTTTTAGGAATGGCTCCTTGGTTTCTTGATTTTGCTTAAGATAAAAAGTTGGCACATTAAACTCCATTAAGGCATCTTCAACTTGAAAGTGTTCAAGGATAATGGCCTTTATGCTCTCGAAGTCGAGTTTAGCTTCCCCCGCCATAGTCTCCATTTATGCCTCATCCATTATGTTGCCTCTTCCGTTTAGGCTCATCAAATTAAAATATGTTGTGGTTTTGTAGCTTCCTTAATTCATCCTCTAAGGTTAAATAATTTATTCCTCACTAATTTTCCTTAGTCGGTGAAGAAATTAGATGCCTACATCTAGCTTAATTCTCCCATTTGCCGTGAGGGTGGAGGAAGGCGGCGAAGTTATAAGCCCTGATGTGGAATTAGCATCCGCTCTATTGCTGGCTGAGGCTCAACGTAAAAGACTAGGCCTATTAAGCCATGGGGAAAATCTGGCTTACCTATCTAAGGTTTATTACCCCTTTTGGCTGGTCCCGTGGAGGGATGGGTGTCTACTACTTGATGGTTTAGCAGCAGCTTCCTCAACTATCGCCTATAAGAAGCTGCCCAGCCTCGACGCCTTTATAGAGGATCTTGAGAGGTGTAGATTGAGGAGGAGCTTATTCAAGGATTTCTTAAGTAGGCATTTAGAAACTTTCACGGGCTTTAGGGAAACTATTGAGTCTAAGTTTAATGCTCTACTCTCTGATGGTAAATTGCTTACATCAATGGCGGATTATATTCGCAGCGCCATTAGTAGCCCAACTGACGGAAGCATTAAGGTGGCGCTTTTACCCCTAAAGGTTGACTCGAAAGCCGCTGTGGAGGTTGCCAATCAACTCTCAATCTTTTATGAAAATGTTGACTCAGACATTTTAGGTCTCGAATACGTAAAAAAGCTGTTGATAGAAGCATTAAATTTTCATGAAGAAATGCTTAGTAAAGAGCTCAACTTTATACGGCGAACTTATGGCGAGAAGCTTTCAGTGCTTAAGTCTCAAGTTGAGGAGCGAGTAAAGAAAATTGAGGATCGTTGGAGTGCTGAAGTTTCTAAGGTAAAGAAGGCTTTTGAAAAGGAGGTTAAAGCTAAAGAGCAGGAGCTAAAGCGTAGAGAGAAAGAGCTTCAGAAGCTAGAATCTCAAAGGGCTGGCCTGAAGGGGCGGCTAGAGACTATTAAGGGTAGGGGCGCAGCGGCTCAAGCTAGGCTGGAATACAGCATTAAAGTTTGTGACGCAAAGATTCATGAATTAAGGGGTAAGATTCGCAATTTAAGTAAGCTCCTTGAGGAAGCTCGCCGGCGCTATGAAGCTGAAGTTGAGATGATAGGCCGCAAATATCAAGAGTCGATTGATAGGGAGAAGGCATCTATAACCCAGCTTGAGAATGAAATGAATAGGGAGGTTCAATCAAGATATGCTGAAATGGAATCCATTAAGGCTGTTGCTAACACTCTAATAGACCATATAAATGGCTTAATTGAGGAGAAGGGATGCGAAAAAAGGAGGATTGAAGCTTTAACAATTCCATGGAATGTTGGTGAAGCATCCCTCGCATGCGTACCCTTCTATCTAGCTGGTTATAGAGCTGGCGGGAAGGTTAGATTAGCAATTATTCCGCCCCTTAGGGCATCCTCCTCCACAAGCGTTATGAAAACGTTGAGGGAGAAGCTTCTAGGCTTCGGGTTAGCTTCAAAGCTGAAATTTTACATGCAGCCCAGATGTAAAACCTTGGCTCGTGCCATGGATTTGGGAGTTAAGGCTATCCTCAATTCTGATGAAGCCTCAAGCCGCGCCCTTAAATCCATAGTATCCTCAGCGAACCTGCTCTCCTCTAGAAGCTTTAAACAGCTTCTAGCAAATGGCGTGAAAAAGCTTAAGGATGCAGGCTTTATAGGCGATAAGGAGGCTGAAATTATCTCCGGCAAGTATTTAGGTGACGCTTATGTCGGTTGAGGAGAAAGTTATTGAGAGGAAAATGTTGCTGAGGCGAGCCTTTTCAAGAGCTAAACTTTTTGAAATTGGGCGGAAACTTGCTATCCCATATTTTGGACACATCTATAGCCCATGGGCTGTGGATGAGGAGCGGGCTGCTTATGAAATAGCTTCCGCTATAAATGATGCTCAACTTAAGGAGATCTTTAATGCCTACACGCCTAGAAGCTGGGTTACCTTCCATGGGAGACATTACACTTTCGAGGATGGGCTCCTCCTTCTTAAGGGTTCATGGGATAAAATTCAATCCAGCCTAAGAGAGCTACGTAAGAAGTATGGCGCCAGCCTAGATAAGGTTTTAAGGGTTCTCCTGGAGGCTGGGGGTGGCTGCAGCCAATGGGAGATTGCTGAAAAGCTTAAGGAGCGAGTGGATCCAACTTCGATTCTCGCTGACCTTGAAAGGATGAAGATTATAGCGCCTTACTACGAGGGGGACAGCTATAGAGAGTGGATAATCCAGGAGGAGGTTGCTTCCCTACTTAGGATGGAACTTGGTCTCTTAAAGCTTGAGGCATCGGCTAAGCCGCTTTATGAGGCTAAAGGCGCCCCCACTAGAGCAGAGGGTAAAGTTGATTATGTAGCTTTGGAGAGGCTTGAAATTGAGCGTATGGATAATGAGCTATCAGCTTTCCTAAGCGACTTATTAAAGAAGCGGCTTGATGCCACCATAAGGTTTGGTAAAACCTTCACCCTAAGCGCCTTGGCTGATTACCTCATTAAACTCTTCGGGCCAATACTATACTTTGACAGCCTCCTCAGCATAGTTCAGCAGTACGGCTTGGCAGACGTGGAAATTGTTCACGAAAGGGGTGGAGCTGGCATGCGGACAGGCTGGAACCTAGCGCTCTTCGGAGACCCAGGCACAGGCAAAAGCTTCGCTACAAGGGATATGATCCTAGGCAAGCCTGACGCCAAAATACCCGCCCACGGGATACCGGGGAGAAATCGCTACGCCGCTGGGATGACGCCAGCCCGCTTCATAAGAATAGGCCAAGCCTACGAGGGGAGAGTATTCAACTTCATAATTCCAGAATTTAACGACTGGTTTAAATACAAGGGGATGGTGGAGCCTCTAAAACTGGCTATGGAGCGTGGAGTAATAAAGTATGAGCTTCACCGCGAAGTCATAGGACCCTATAGGTTCAGCAGCTTCTTCAGCGTAAACTACAATGTAGCCACATACTCTAAAGGATATGAAACAACGGTTTCCGATCCAAATTTTAATGCTATTGAGGATAGGATGCTTTGTAGGCTGCACCGGCTTACTAAGGAGCGCTTTGTAGAGTTGGCGATGAGTCAAAGGCGTATGGCCCTCGGCGAGATTGATGTGGATAGGGGCGCTCAGAGGATTCGTGATCACTTAACGCTTGTTTATGCTATTGAGTCGGAGCATCCACTTGTTAGGGGACGCTTCCCCAAGAAGCCTGTGTTGATAACGCCTAAAGCTTTTGAGGCTATTGAGAGGGCTAGAAACGCCATCCTAAAGTATATTCCAAATGGCTCTGTGGGCTTTTCAGCCCGCCTCGAGAATATGGTTCTGCGCTTCGCCTGCTCCGCCTCGCTAATAGGATATTTTGGCTCTGGACTGGATTACATACCCATAAGCGAAGACGCCATCAAGTACGCTATAAGGCTTTATGTAGAGGAAGCCTCCATAAGATCGCGGGGCGCCTTCGAGCCTGAGGAGGTGCTAGGAAAGCTCAAGCTCTAGCCCTGCTTCATGGCGCTTAAGAGCATGCTTTACGGCGCCTTCAACTTCAATATGGATTAAGCGGTGCTGGACGCCGCATATGGGACATGCAATAATCTGCGCCGTGTCAATTTCGCGTTTAACCCTTTTAAGCGCTCCCCCTTTCTCAGCCTCGAGCTCCATTAGCCTCTGCTCCGGCGTCTTAGGCGCGATTGGCCAAGCTCTCTCAAGGAGGAAAAGCTTGATCATGGCCTTTTCATCATCGCTTCGGCATAATGTCACTAAGCGTTTGCCTGGAACCTGCCTCCCCACAGCCTCTTCATAAGCCTTAACCTCATAATTCTCCCTTATTATTGGCGGGACTTCCTCAAGCTCGGAGGCAAGCTTCCTCACAAGCCTACCATCATCAGCTACTTGAGACACTGATATAACGTCGTAAAGCATGCCTGGGGTTTGGCTTTCTTGAAAGAGCATGCTATTCCCCTCCAGCTGAGCGAATAAGCTGCCGGGCGGACACTTAAGAGCTTTAACAGCCACTCTGCCCCCAGCCTGATCACGGCAAACCTTAAAAATCCACTCACCCGTAAGGGGGTCATTAACCCTATAAAAGTTGACAGGCCCCCTCCGCATCTCCCGGGCACTTAAATCAAACCATGCATCCTCCCTACGAGATTCAACACGCCTAATCTTCACGTATTTAAGGGGGTTCTGCAACTCACACACCCATTTCCCATATTTTTCATAAGTTGAAGCTTCTTCACTTTATTCTGTTGTCTTTCGTGAATTGTCAATATAACCATATCTATATCAGTAGTATCCTAATCGAGTGATGTATACAGAACTAAGGCATTTAAACCACAACTATGGCTGGTATCTAGTAATATGCCATACTCGGCTATTTCCTTGACGTTCTTTCGATCCCTTTTCCATCATGTATAACCTTAAGCCCTATGTTTATGGAGGCTCTAGGCTCATGTATTCCGCTTCTCTGTTTACGGTTACGGCATTTCTCAACCATTGCGGTGGCTTTGGCGTCAGAGAATGATGAATAATCCTAGCCGGGATCTTATGGGGATGGCCGATTTAGCCCCACTTAGAAAACATTATGTATTGCCAGCGGCTTGGAAATCTTTAAGACTTAATTAGCTACTTTTATCAGTGTTGGCGGTGATTTATTGGCTAACCTAGCTAAGGTTAAGGCTAAGCGTAAGACTTTCGTCGCTAGGGAGGATCTACTTGCCCATCTGGCTGAGATTGCGGAGCGGAAGGGTTATAGCCTCTACGCCCTTGTTAATGACATTTTTGAGTTAGCTATTAGGGCTGATGACGCTGGCTTAAATCTTAAGAGTTTTTTAGACGACTGTATGGCTGTTAAGCGTGCGAA
>JAGTRA010000145.1 GCA_018396935.1 Candidatus Bathyarchaeota archaeon | reverse complement strand
TTGATTTCATGATTTTATCCATTAGAAAGGCATATTAAGTCTAAATCTTCATGTAATGATGTTGCACCTTGAAATCTTCCGATAGAATTGTGGCTAAGCCCTTAAGAAATATTTGGCTATCTGAAGTTTTGAATAGCTTGGCTAATGAGTTGCTGGATGTGGAGCGAGAGCAAATTTTAATGAAACTTACGAGGGGCAGTTTGTGTGTAGCTTGTAAGGGTGCTCGCTTCTTATGTGGCAAAACTAGGTGCTCGATAATCGTAAAGACCAATTACTTTCTCCGAAGTTTATCCCTGGTGCGTGGCGACGAGTTAGTGGGATCCTCGCCGCCAGGCGTTTTCGTAGGAAGAATAGGTTATCCATATGTCTATGCTGGTCCCTTGGTTCCTCCATTAGTTGAGGATACAAGTATATACGATGTGCCTGAGCTATGGTTTGGGAAAACAATTGATGAAATTGTTGGCTTCCGTTCGATGCTGATTCGAGGTAAGTACCCCGTTCATGTAAAAAAATTCGAAAAAGCTGGCAAAATCTTTGACATAACTCAAGAGTTAGCTTTGGCTGCAAACCCTGTTGATGTAGAACTCATTCTCAAGAAGAAGCCCAGCGGCTTTATAATCTTAGACGATGAGGTTCAACCATTCGGCCCATCAGCGCCCATCCGAGATATAAAGGCTGGAAATGTGAGATGGGATGATAAAGTGGAGAAAGCATATTATGACACGGATATGAAAGCCGCAGATGCCGTCTTAGAACTGTATCAGAGAGGTGTCTTAGTTACAAAAATTCAACGCGCCTTTAGTGTCGGCGCCTTGGGCTTAGGAAAAAATAGGCGGCTTGTACCTACAAGATGGAGTATAACAGCTGTTGATAGCATAATATCAACGGCTCTAATGGACATGGTTAAAACCTATCCCGAAATAGATGAATTTAGGGTTTATGAGTCTCGATACCTAGATAACGTTTTTGAGATATTAATGATTCCCGGAAAATGGAGCTACGAATCCATCGAAGCCTGGTATCCAGGGACTGTTTGGAACCCCTCAGGTAAAAGCATAGTTATGTACTCAGACTGGGAGGGCTTTGAGGGAAGAACAACTTATGCTAAAATCGGCGGGTGCTACTACGCTGCCCGTCTAGCCGTATGTGAACAACTTGTTAAGGAGCGTCGCCAAGCCATGGTTGTTGTGATGCGGGAAATTCGACCGGGATACATAATGCCCGTAGGCGTTTGGCAGGTTAGAGAAAATGTTAGAAATGCTATGCGTAATCTTCCCAAAACATTTAGGAACCTACAAGAAGCCTTGAATTTCATTGCAAGTCGATTTCAAATTCCTATAGAGAAGTGGATACAGCAAAGCGAATTGATAAAACAATGCCTTTTCCAAAAGAAAATCACTGATTTCCTAGAGCACTTAAAGAGTAGATAATTTTTTAAATATTCTCAAGCAAATAGGACTGGTAAGGTCCTACATGTTAGACCCTATAATCTTGGCGTTGATACTGGCAGGCGCAATAATCGTCATAGGGTTCTTAGGCAATTATATTTTTGAACGTTTAGGCGTTCCGGACCTCATAATTCTAATCCTTCTTGGGGTTATGATAGGCCCGTTAAGCGGTATCATAGATGTAGCCTCGATAATGGATTTAGCGCCATATCTTTCTGCTTTAGCGATGGTTTACATACTTTTCGATGGAGGACTAGCTATGAACATCTACCGGGTTTTCGCTGAAAGTCCTAGGGCAGCTGTATTAGCCTTTCTTGGTTATGGTTTAAATGTAACCTTTACAACAATGCTTATTCACTATTTCTTAATTCCTAATGTTCCAATGCCATATGCGCTACTTTTTGGAACAATTCTAGGCGGCAGCTGTAGCGTAGCTGCCGTCTCCTTAGCATCTAAAATTAAGGTCAGTGAAAAGTGTTCAACGATCCTTCGTCTAGAATCTGCCATCACAGATATACTATGCATTGTTTTCTCTGTAGTGGTCATCGAGATAATACTAACTGGTAATGTTGACATAACAACCATTAGTCAGCGTGTAGCTAGTCGTTTTTCAACGGGTATAGTTTTGGGGCTTATCCTCGGGCTGACGTGGCTTGGTGTATTCAAAAGAATAGCTAAATCGTCCTACGTGTATATGCTCACACTAGCTGTTGTACTCTTGTCATATGCAGTTTCTGAGGTTTTAGGCGGCAGTGGCTCGTTATGCGCCCTGGTCTTTGGGATAGTTTTAGGCAATGAACGAGAAATTTATCGAATGTTTAGAATTGAGCATCCACGGGAGTTAATGGTTGACGAAGGGCTGAAGCGTTTTGAATCTGAAATAGCCTTCCTGCTTAGAACTTTCTTCTTTGTTTATATAGGCCTGATATTACGCATCACTGAGCTCAATGTTATACTAATCAGTATTTTCCTTTCCATTATCCTCTTGCTAACTCGTTTTGCAGCTGTAAGAATTGCTACCATACGATCTGCAGATCTTATAAAGGAACGTCCAATAATGGGGATCCTGATATCTAGGGGGTTAGCTGCTGCAGTTTTAGCAACATTGCCCATGCAATATGCTGGTCATGATTTATTCTTCGCGGAGTTATATCCCCTCTACATCAACTTAACAGTTTTCGTCATTTTAGAAACAGCCCTCATAACAAGCATTGGAGTCCCCATACTGAAGCGGAGAACAAACATTCCAATTAATACCCTAAAAATTTA
>JAGTRA010000144.1 GCA_018396935.1 Candidatus Bathyarchaeota archaeon | reverse complement strand
TAATTATGCTTATGAAAGATTTGTAGGTTTAAGGAAGGAGGAAATTATTGGAAAGAGGGATGAAGAAATTCTACCAGCAGACCTTGCTGCTCAATGCAGGGCAAGTGATGAGAAAGTCCTTAAAGAGGGGGACGTAATACGCTCGGAAGAATACACCATAGACAGGGAGGGTAAGCAGAGGATTTTCGAAACTATTAAAGCGCCAATATATGGCGAGAGCGGCGAGATAATTGGCATAATTGGGGTTAGCAGAGACATCACAGAGAATAGGCTTGCTGAAAAGAAAAGCCAGGAAAGGGAGGAGCTTCTCCGCTCTGTTTTAGAAAATGCTTACACAGGCATAGCAGTAATAAACGAGAACTTTGAAATAGTTTATGCGAACACAGTCCTCGCCAATGCCCTTGGATATCATAAGGAGGAGCTTGCTGGAAGGGATTTCAGAACCATTTTAGCTGAAGAAAGTAGAGCTCAATTTACAGATGAAGAACTAAGAAGGTTCCTATCTGAAGATGCACCATGGAGAAAAAGGCCAATTACTGTACGCAATGAGCTTAAGGTTGTTGGAAAAGATGGAAAGATTAGGGATGTTGAAGTAAAAGCTAAGGTCTTCTCAGACCCCTATGGAAGAATGAGGGTTGTAGCTCAAGCTATAGATGTTACTGAGAAAAAGAAGCTTGAGGCTGAAAGGAGGAGCTTTGAAAAGAAACTCTCAGAGCTTGATAAATATGCTCAAAAACTTAATATGGCTCAGTCCCTTGGGGAAGTTTACAATTTAACGCTTAATGCTATAGAGAGAATTCTAGGCTTTGAATATGCCTCAATATTCATAGTTGAAGAGAAGAACCTTCGCATGGTGGCGCAACGGGGATATGGAAAGCTGATGGATCTTGTTTTACCTATTGATGGTGATAAGGGAGTTGTTGTTATAGCTGCTAGGCGAGGCGAGCCCATAATCATTCCCGACGTTAGAAAGGAAAAAGCCTACGTTGAAGCAAAAGAGGGCATGCTTTCAGAGCTAGCTGTTCCAATGAAGGCTGGAAACAAGGTGGTGGGTGTAATAAATGTTGAAAGTGGAAAGCTTGCAGCCTTTAATGAGGGCGATAGAAAGCTTCTAGAGATTTTAGCTTCTCATGCAGCTATAGCCATAAGCAACCTCCAGAAACGTGAAAGCATTGCTGAAGTAAATGCTTATGGCAGGAGTTTAGTTAATGCCAAAAGTCTAAAGGAAGTTATAAACTTAACATTGAATGCAGCTACCAAAATACTGGGATTTAAACATGTAAGCATCATGCTAATAGAAGACAATAAGCTAAAGCTAGTAGCTTCTCGAGGAGTGGATAAGCAAGTTAAGCTTGAGCTACCGCTAAATGGGGAAAAGGGAGTGACTGTTAAAGCTGCTAAATCCGGGAATACTATTTACATACCAGATGTACAGAATGAGCCCCTATATGTTCAAGGGGGAGTTCTTGACGCTAAATCTGAACTTGCTGTTCCTATTAAAATTGGGAATAAGGTTTTAGGAGTTTTAAATGTTGAGAGTCGAAAAAGTGAAGCATTTGACGAAGACGATGTAAAGAAGCTTGAGATTTTAGCTACATATGTAGCCATAGCTATAAGCAACATTAAGAGGAGAGAGAGCCTTGTTCTCTTATCTAGGAGGCTAGAATACCTTATAAGAAGCTCCGCGAAGATTATGCAAACTCCAAGCTTGAGGAAGAGGCTTAGAATAATTGTCAAGGCAGTGCAAAAATTTGGGTGGCGTAAGGTCGCTGTATGCATTAGGGATGAAGCCTCTGAAAAGCGGATACTTGTAACAGCAGGCCTCACAAAAGAGGAAAAGGGTCTACCAGCGAGTAAAGGGATACCAAGAGAGGCATGGGATGAGTTGTTAAGTCAAGAGTTTGAAGCATATAGGACGGGCGACTTCTATCATATTCCTTGGATTATGAAGTACATATACGGCGGCAAGCTCATTCAGGGCTATGATGCAGACTGGATGATAGCCCCACTTCATACACCAAATGGGAAAATTATAGGATTTATAAGCTTGCGGGAACCTATAAGCGGGAAAATGCCCACGCGGGAGGAGCTCATACCTCTTGAGCTTTTTCTACGCCATGCGGCGGTGGCTATAGAAAATGCCAAATTGATAGAGGACTTGAAGAGGACCAGCATAGAGCTTGAAAACTATGCTGAAAAACTTGAACAAAAGGTTGAGGAGAGGACGAAAACCATACTGGAGGTTCAGGATAAGCTATTGAAAGCTCAGAGGCTTGCTGTTATAGGAGAGTTAGCCGGTATGGTTGGCCATGATTTACGTAACCCCTTGACAAGCATTTCAGCAGCCACATATTACCTTAAGAAGCGTTTAACCCAAACTGATGAAAAAATTAAATCCATGATTGAACTTATAGAGAAAAATATAGCCTATGCCAATAAGATAGTAAGTGACTTATTAGATTACTCAAGGGAGTTGAAGCTCGATTTAACAGAGACAACCCCTAAAAAGCTAATTGAGGAATCATTATCCCTTACCGAGATACCTGCGAATATTCGCTTAATAAACGCTGTAAAAAGCACCACCAAGATTGTAGTGGATCAGGAAAAAATGAAGCGAGTTTTCATAAATCTTATTAGGAATGCTATTGATGCAATGCCAAATGGGGGAACTCTAACTATTAGATGCAGAGAAAAAGGTGATGAAGTCATATTCACGGTATCCGACACAGGCATAGGGATGAATGAAGAAGTTTTAAGGAACCTTTGGAGCCCCCTATTCACGACAAA
>JAGTRA010000143.1 GCA_018396935.1 Candidatus Bathyarchaeota archaeon | reverse complement strand
CCTGATATCCTGCAAATTTTTGAGGTAGCCTCAAAAGCTGGGGCGGAACGTCTAGTCGTCGCAGATACCGTCGGTTTTCTAAGGCCACTATCTATGCGCTACCTAATGGCGCATATACGTGAAGGCCTCAAGGAGACTTTGGGCAACTCAATGCCTCCCCTCTCCGTTCACTGTCACAATGACTTTGGGCTGGCAACTGCTAACACTTTAGCAGCCGTCGAGGAGGGTGTAGCATATCTGCATACATGCATAGCGGGATTTGGAGAAAGGGCTGGAGTGGCGCCGCTAGAGGAAGTTGTAATGGCCCTTGAGCTGCTATATAATATCGAAACAGGCGTGGACGCAAAGAAACTTTATAGGCTAGTTCAACAGGCGGAAAAAAGCTTCGCCTTGCCAATCCAGTTCCATAAACCAATCGTAGGCGAAAACGTTTTCTCATACGAGGCAGATGAACATGTGGACGCTATGCTGGCGCACCCACTAATTTTTGGGCCGTTTCCACCTAAAATGATTGAGCGAGACTTCGAGTTTTATATAAGTCGAACAGGCGGTAAAAACTTAATCGAGAAGAGATTAAAAGCTGCTGAAATAAAAGCTACAAGCTGGCAGATAAACGAAATAGTCAAGCGAATAAGGACGGTATATGAAAGCCTCGATAAGGGCGGCGCTCAGATGATATTTTACCAAATTAAAAAGCTTATGAAGGAGCTTAGGAAAGGGATCACTGATGAAGAGTTTTGGAAAATAGTCGAAGAGGTAACTAGGCAGAAACCAAAGCTTCCAACACAGCCCCAACTAGCCTGAGGGCGACATTCCTAATTCCCCAAAAATCTTTAAAATTTCCTCTCCCGTTAAGGGTCTCGGGTAGTTGTAAATGGGCCCGCTGGGCCTCTCATTATAGTAGGGTCTATTACACGCAGGGCATCCTGATGTCTGAAAAGGCTTACCGCTGTTAATGATTTCCCTTAGGGTCTGGGGGTCGACTCCAAATTCTATGATGCGCCCTTCCCCATCAAACTTCATATCCTCAAACCTTCCAACATTATTAACTATGATATATCTGGCTAGCTGAATCCTACGATATGTAGAAATTAATGGCGGACTAACTTTTTCCATAGCTGTTCCCTTCACTGGGGTAAAGGCAAAAAGAGCTGGTAAAACACCCATGTTAACACACTTCTGTAACATATTGACCATGTCTCTTTCTGTTTCGCCCAAACCGACTATCAAGTGTGTGCTTACGCGATTTCTTCCAAAAATCTCTACAGCTTTTTTTAGCATATTGAGTTGCCTATTAATGTCATATGGGCCTCCCGCCTTCGCTCCCTTAACCTTATCAAATATTTCTGCTGTAGCTGCATCCAATGGAATGCCTACTCTATCAATACCCGCCTCAGCTAGGGTCTCTATGTCCTCAGAACTTAGTGGTTGGCATGAAACTGATATTGGGATTTTCACTTCTTCAAGAATTATCTCCACAAGCTTTTTAATGTCAGAGAAAATCTCAGGATAATTAATAGCCTGTATACAGACTCGCTTTATTTTACCATTTTCGAAAGCCCTCTTTATGGACTTTATAACGTCTACTGTTGAAAAAGAGGGCCACATAACCCTTGAAAGCATGTCAGCTCTACCATGGCTCTCTCTAGCTTGGGGGCAAAATTTACAATTAGCCAAGCACTTTCCATTTTTATAAGTCATAAGATAGGCTGTTGTTGGAGGGGCATCAATTTTGCCCCGAATCAAGCCTAAAAAAATCGCAGTGCCTATGGAGACTCTAACTTTCTCTGGGATTTTATTGCTGTACATTAAAATCGCCTAATTTTTGCTAAGTTTTCATGCTAAGAATTAGCTATTCATAAACGTTTTTATCATCAGTATTCTTAGCAGAGGAAGAAGAGTATGAGCCCATCAAAACTTGAAAATTATGAGGCTATTCTAGAAGTTTTGGCTAATAAGCCGCTGAGAGTAGATGCCATAGCCTATAAGCTGAATACTAGCTGTACCGTTGTTAAGGAACGTATAAACTTCCTGCTTGAACATGGTTTGTTGAAGGAGTGTTATGATAGGGGATGGAAACTTTATGCCATAACTGAACGAGGAAAAGCTGTGCTTAGGATTTTGCGCTTACAGAGAAGTCTAGAAAGAATAGCTGCTGCTTTAAAGATGATAAATCAGGTTATAGAATCCCATTTCCCCGCTTCTCAACGTGTAAATGATGATTCAATGATTAATGAAGCCTAAAGATATTAATTGTCCCAATCCTATTAGAAGAGCAGGATATGCAGCACCTCTCACCAGAAGAAATATGGAATATTCCTCAGAATCACCTACTCAGGCTGTTAGAGCAGGGAGTTTTAATTCAAAAATCCTCAGAAATTCACTTCTATGCTCCAAGCTTTATACGTTATGAAACGAGTAACTTTCATCCTTCCCGTAAAGATTTCCTTACAATTTCCATAACAGGTAGGAGCTGTGCCTTAAGGTGCAAACATTGTAATGGTAAAATCTTGGGGACCATGCATTCAGCCACCACGCCTAAGGAACTTTACTCCTTATGCTCAAAGTTTAAATTTGAAGGAGCAAAAGGCTGCTTGATAAGTGGGGGCTGCCTTCCAGACGGGTCGGTGCCGCTAGATAGGTTCATAGAAGTTATAAAACGCATAAAACTAGAGCTAGGGTTAACAATTTTCGCTCACGTCGGAATAATAAGCTATGAAAAAGCTAGACTTCTTAGGGAGGCAGGAGTGGATGCGGCCCTAATCGATATAATAGGCGACGACGAGACGATAAAGGAAATTTACAATCTAAATCTCACAATT
>JAGTRA010000142.1 GCA_018396935.1 Candidatus Bathyarchaeota archaeon | reverse complement strand
TATTCGCTATCTTAGAAGCCTTCGCATGCCATCATCTCATGATTGGTTTGAGTATTCGAATTGGGAGAGGTTCCCCGACCTTTATGTTTCCGCTCCTAAAATCTTTTATCATCGCCTTCAAATCGTAGCCATATTCTTTCTCGCAGATATCCATGTACTTCATAGCCTGCTTAATCCCATAAGAAACTATTATTTTCAGACTTTTCCTAATCACCCGGCTCCTTATGCTTCTCCCACTCCACTCATCAAAGATCGTGCCCATCCACTCAAAATTATGCTTCCAACATTTGAAGATCAGCTCAGCGTGCTTAGGCGTTAAATCGTTCAGCGTAAACGATTTAGTTTTATCTTTTAAGCCCCCCATGGACACGAAAAAAAGCGGAACTATTATGCTCTTAAAGGGTCTAAGTCTTGAAATAAGAGATATCGTTAGCTCAACATCCTTCTCCTCCTCCCCCGGAAGACCTAGAATGAGCGTAGCGCATGGAACCCAATTATTCTTATTTAAAATCTCAAACGCCCTAACAACGATATCCGGCCAATCATTAGGCGAGTAGGGTTTACACTTACCCCTCATATGAATATCCATGATTCTGGGGCTACCTGTCTCAATTCCAGTTTGACCGCTTAACCAGTTCACACCGCTAAGATTCAATATGCTCGATATCTCCTCAACTAGGTCGGGTGCGCTCACAACCGATGCTAGAGCAAAGTGGCTTATCCCAACACTTTTAACGCCCGGATAATTCTTTACTTTCCTAAACAGGTCGATCACGGCCTGCTTGTTGATCTCGAGGCCTCTCGCTTTATACCTTAAAATATCCTCGGCGTGGAGCAGGGGCTGCCTCCCAGCCCTTAAATTAACCTCAACCTCCTTTAAAATATGATCTATCGGTAGACACCTAAAACGCTGGAGTGTTGGCTCGCAGAAATCGCATCCGCGCCCACACCCCCTAGCTACCTCGATTATGCCGTCTATGGTTGCACCTCTAATAACTGGTATCTTATCTTCCTCGACAACTTCACCGTAAACTACCCCAGGCAAATCCTCGCCGTTAATTGCCTTCTCGAATAGCGGTCCGACAACTTTCTCGCCCTCACCAATAACAACCGTGTCTATTCCAAGGTTCCTTCGCACATCTTCATCTCTTAGTTGCCATGCGCCTGCTCCACCAACAATTATTTTAGGTTTATATCTCTTCACCGCCGGATGATTTAAAATCTCCCGAAACTTTATCGCCATGTAGGCTTCTCCACCAAAAATCTCCGTGAAAGTTGTTGTAGCCGGACCGATTCCCAGAGGATCATTTTCAGTTATCCCCAGAACCCTTGTTTTCGGACCAATAACTTTATCTAGATACTCTGGATGAGCAACAATAACGTCTTCTCTCCTAAAACCATAGTCTAGCAGAGCCGCCTCAATCTTTCTTGTTCCATTGGGCGCTACAACAGCCGACCCGTCTTCGTTCGCCTCGACGGGTGGGCAAAATATCCTAAAATAGAGGCTATCTGGAATTAAACCTCTAGGCACACATGCGCTGAAACCTAAGAAGATCGCACCGCCATACTCGCTCATTAGCGTCCTATCCGCCGTAAGAACAATAGTGTAGTCCATATATCTCGCCACAAACAAACTTTTATGGGGCGATGGAAACTATTTTAATTTAATTTTACCCCAAATATATTTAAATTTTTATACGGTAGGAAAGATGAGCTATGGGGCTGCAGCCCACGTTTAATGCTAAAGTTTTTACGCGAGAATTTATCTGAAATGATGGGATGGGTAGAGCGTATGTCCAGGGGTCACCTTCTTCCTAGTGATAAAGAGGAGCTGCCCAGCGATATCCTTGAGAAATATATCTGCGCTGGTAAAATAGCGGCTAAGGTGAGGGAGGACATTAAAAGATCTGTTAAAGAGGGTATGTTGCTCCTTGAAGTCTGCGAGATGGTTGAGGAGAAGATAAGGGGGTTGGGTGGAAAACCAGCATTCCCATGCAACATATCAGTGAACGAGGTGGCTGCACACTACACTTCTCCTCCGGAGGATGATAGGAAAATACCTGAGGGCGCGCTAGTTAAGATCGACATAGGGGTTCATGTAGACGGTTATATTGCGGATACTGCTACAACGCTATGCTTTAATCCAACCTATGAGGATATGGTATATGCCGCTGAGAAGGCTCTTGAAAACGCAATAAACCTTATGCGTCCAGGCATGTTGATCCCAAAAATTAGCTCTGAAATACAGGCAACTATCGAACGCTTCGGTTTCAAACCAATATCGAACCTCACTGGGCATGAAGTTGATCGATACGTGATCCATTCCGGTAAAACTATACCAAACGTTTCCCACTTATCGATGGATAAAGTGCATTTAGGAAGGGTTTATGCGGTGGAACCGTTCGTCACGCTTAAGGAGGCGTTTGGAAAGGTTAAGGATGGTCCTGAAAAACATATTTTTAGGCTTATAAAACGCAAATCTTTAAAGGATCCTAATCTCCATGGAATCCTCAAGTTCATCGAGGAGAATTTTAAGACATTACCGTTCGCTGAGAGATGGATAAAGAAATATTATTCTAAGGATTACGCCTATAGAAAGGCTCTCTCAGACCTGCTGTCTCTCAAGTGTCTGGTAGCTTACCCGGTTTTTATTGAGGCGAGCTTAAAGCCGGTTGCGCAGGCTGAACACACTATCTACGTGAGCAGGGAGGGGCCAATAGTTCTTACCTAAGCATGGCACATTAAAATTTCTCCTTCTTGCCTTCCTGCGATTCTCTAAAAATTGAGTAAACTAAGAGGGTTCCGCTACATTTTGGGCATGAACCCACTTCCCTAAGCATATAGACTCCCTTC
>JAGTRA010000141.1:379-2993 GCA_018396935.1 Candidatus Bathyarchaeota archaeon | reverse complement strand
TTAATGGTAGGCTTACGTAGGCATATGGAAGGTTACTTCCATCAACACCGCCTTCAGACCCGAACATTAAGGCCTGGATTAAGCCGAAGCGCTGTAAAATTAGTTGTTTATGTTTACTGCCAGATTCTAACGGGTATCGCCTAAGTCTCTCTATCATTTTATTTTGCATTCCACATAAAGGTCCAAGAAGGTAGCCCCAAATAATCCTCATCCAGAACTTGGCTAATATTCTCGCACTTAGGCTAGGTTTAATGGAGTTTTCGTCAACAATGTTTCCCATGGCTGTTGAAATGGCCTTTTCTGAGATTACAACGAAGTCTCCGTCGATCACCCTATCCTTTATGCTTTCAATAATTTTTTTGATGTAATTGTCTCCAGGATGCCAGTAGCCTGTTGATATTGCACGTGCTTTATACTTCACCATTAGGTCGCATTAAGTGCTTAATTGCCTTATTAGCCTTAGGTTTTCCTTTAAGTTTGAGGGTATAACCCTGCGAATCACATCTTAGCTATCAAGAGACATTTTATTACTCTTTTAGTTTCTCAAGGATGATCGCTGGGCATATCTTTTTTACACCGTCGATTGTTCCGATTTTTTCAGAAATAACTTTAGTCAATTCCTTTCCATCCCTAGTCCATATTTCAGTCATTATCATGTGATCGCCCGTTGATGTAGCAACATATCGAGTTTCCGGTATCTTGCATAGCTTATCTGCAACTTCTAGAAGCTTTTGTGGATCCACGTCAATGCCAACTATGGCCACCGTATTTAATCCCATTTTCGAAGGTTCAACTATGATTGTGAACTTCTTTATTACACCGTCCTTCCTTAGCTTTTCCACACGCTTCCTGATAGTTGATTCACTCACTTTTAGCCTCCTAGCAATTTCCGTAAAGGGTGTACTACTATCCTCCTGTAAACATCGTATTATTGCAAGATCCTTTTCATCAATCATTTACACATCACCGTCCTATTTTTACCTTTTTAAGCTAGTTTATAAACGATTATCGTACAAAAATTTTTTAAAAGGCGTTTCAATTTATAAATTTATCGTATGAAAGTGTATCTGATTGGGGATTTTATATGGATAAGTGGGAATGTATAATTTGTGGATACATATACGACCCGGATGTAGGAGACCCTGATAATGGTGTAAAACCTGGAACGCCTTTCCAAGAGCTTCCAGACGATTGGAAATGTCCTATTTGCGGAGCCTCTAAGGAAATGTTTAAGGTTAAACGCTAGTAGATGATATATACAAGAAGTGATAAAAATAAAAATAAATGGAGGATTTTTATGGGGAAATATTACATTCTGCCTCAGCTGCCATATAACTACGGTGATTTATCACCATACATGTCGGAAGAGCAATTACGGGTGCATCACACAATTCATCATCAAGCATATGTGAATGGGGCGAATGAAATTCTTGAAATGCTTGAGAAAGCTAGAAAGGAAAATGCTGAATTAGATATAAAGGCTGCTTTAAAGGCTTTATCGTGGAATGTAGGCGGACATTTGCTGCATTCAATTTTCTGGAGAAATTTAGCACCTCCTGGAAAAGGTGGTGGGACGCCTGGAGGAAAGCTAGCTGACCTGTTAGCGAGTGAGTTTAGGAGTTTCGAAAGGTTCAAAAAGGAATTCACGCAAGCAGCTGTAAGTGTTGAAGGGTCTGGATGGGCTGCTTTGACCTTATGTAGTCAGACAGGCCGCCCAATGATCATGCAGATAGAAAAGCATAACGCTAACGTCTTTCCATCATTTCCCATCTTAATGGTTTTAGATGTTTTCGAGCATGCCTACTACATTGATTACAAGAATAAGCGCGGCGCATTTGTCGAGGCCTTCTGGAATATTGTCAACTGGGATGAGGTTGCAAAAAGACTGGAAGAATTAATAAAGTGAATGAGGGATGATTGTGAAGAAAATACTCATCCTCTATTATAGCAGAACTGGAAATACTGAGAAAATGGCGAATGCTGTTGCTGAAGGCGCGGGAAGGATTCAAGGTGTACAAGTTGAGCTGACATACAGAGCAACACCAGAACAGCTTATAGAATTTGATGCTATAGTTGTGGGTGTGCCAACTTATCACCATGACATGACTATTGATGTTAAGAAGCTCTTTGAAGAAGCAGCTGTTAAAGGAGTTAGTTTAAAGGGTAAAGTTGGCGCAGCCTTTGGATCCTATGGTTGGAGTGGTGAAGCTCCGAAATTGGTTTTAGAGATAATGAAAAATAAATTTGAAATGGACGTAATAGAGCCGCCACTTCTAATAAGGTATACGCCTGATCAAGCTGGCTTGGAAAAGTGTAGAGCCTTAGGTTTGAAAGTAGCTGAGAAAGTGATTAAGAATCCGTGAGGAATGGGTCCTTGAGCACTTCAAGAAGGAGTCTTGAGGATTTTATACGTGAACAGATGAGGATTGAAAATGACATCGTTAAATCGTTAGAGACGGCAATCGTTGATATGAAGAATCCATCAGTTAAAAATGTCTTGAGGGGCATATCCTTGGACTCCCTTAAGCATTTGGATATGTATTCTTCTGCTTTAACTCTGTTGACATCCACTTCGCAAGCCCTTTCACAAGAGCAATTTGATAAACAAAGGGAG
>JAGTRA010000141.1:0-369 GCA_018396935.1 Candidatus Bathyarchaeota archaeon | reverse complement strand
TAGAGCGGCATATACAATTAGAAGCTAACTTGATTAATAGGATTAATGAGGTCCTGCCTAGTGTTGAAGACAGAAAGGTTAAACTTCTTTTAGAAGCTATTCTAGCAGATGAAAAGCGGCATCATGAGTTGCTAGTAAGGGTTTTAGAGATTTTAATTCGTGGAGAAACAATAACGGAGGATGAATGGTGGGATATTCTATGGAGAAATGCCCCATTTCATGGGGCGCCTGGAGGCTAGATCATCATTTTTCTAACTTCTAAATATGAGGTTGTAGAAATAAAAATGTGAAGGAGGTGATGTGATGGTTTCTGAAAAGCTGCTAAATATGCTGAACGATGCCATAGCTAGGGAATTGCAAGTGTCAATT
>JAGTRA010000140.1:2661-3013 GCA_018396935.1 Candidatus Bathyarchaeota archaeon | reverse complement strand
GTGAGCAGGCCAGGAAAACCCCACTTAAACCTAATAATCATAGGCCACGTAGACCATGGTAAATCAACAACAACAGGTCACTTGCTATACTTAGCCGGCGCAGTCGATGAACGAACAATAAAACAATTCGAGGAAGAAGCTAAAAAACTCGGCAAGGAAACTTTCAAGTACGCTTGGATTCTTGACAACTTAAAGGAGGAGCGAGAAAGAGGCTTAACAATTGACCTACGATTTTTAAGCTTTGAAACTAAAAAGTATCACTTTACAATCATAGATGCTCCCGGTCATAGGGACTTCGTTAAGAACATGATTACAGGTGCTAGCCAAGCAGATGCTGCAATACTACTAGTAT
>JAGTRA010000140.1:0-2651 GCA_018396935.1 Candidatus Bathyarchaeota archaeon | reverse complement strand
CGAAAAGAGGTGAGTTCGAGGCTGGTGTAGTCCCAGGTGGTCAAACTAGGGAACATGCCTTCCTAGCCTTTACGCTGGGTGTAAATCAGCTTGTAGTCGCGATAAACAAGATGGATGATCCATCGGTTAACTGGAGTGAAGAACGTTACAATGAGATTAAAAATGAATTAAGTAGAATGCTGAGGATAGTTGGCTATAAAGTTGATAAGATTCCCTTCGTGCCAGTTTCTGGGTGGACTGGTGATAACTTAATCTCTCCAAGTGACAAAATGCCTTGGTATAAGGGGCCAACTCTTCTCGAGGCATTAGACCTGTTTGAAGTGCCTCCAAAGCCCATTGACAAACCATTAAGAATTCCAATACAGGACGTTTACAGCATAACGGGAGTTGGCACAGTCCCCGTCGGCAGAGTTGAAACTGGCGTTCTGAAGGAAGGCGACAAAGTAATATTCATGCCGGCAAACAAGCAAGGGGAAGTTAAATCCATATAAATGCATCATACAAGAATTCCAAGGGCTGAGCCTGGTGATAACATAGGCTTCAACGTTAGAGGCGTTGCAAAGACTGATATTCGCCGTGGAGATGTATGTGGGCATGTGGATAATCCACCAACGGTAGCACGTGAACTTATCGGCCAAATAATAGTCATCTACCACCCGACAGCTATAGCCGCTGGATACACGCCTGTTATGCACTTCCACACTGGCCAAATGGCTGTACGCTTCGTTGAATTAATTAGGAAGTTCGACCCGCGAACAGGACAAGTGGTTGAGGAGAAACCATCCTTCCTCAAGACAGGAGACGCTGCGCTAGTAAGACTTGAACCACTTAGGCCGATATCCATTGAAACATACTCGGAATTCCCGGAGATTGGAAGATTCGCTATCAGGGACATGGGCACCACGATCGCCGCTGGCATAGTCAAGGAAATCACAAAGAAGGGGCTACAATAAACCAAATCCTCTACACTCTCTTTTTATTTTATTGGCGAACTCTCCCTTTTTATTAATTAGCCATGTCACCTGGAGAAGGGAGTTTACTACCATACTTAACCAGCAACAAAGATGACGCTAAACGAAAACCCTTAATCATCGTAGATAGCCGCGAGGCGAATTGCGCATCTAAAATTGTCAATGGTCTATTGGAGCGGGGAGCTGAAGTTCAGGTAAGGGCTTTAGAAAAAGGTGATTACATACTATCTGATGTATGCGCTGTGGAGCGGAAAACCATACAAGACTTCGTGCACACTCTTACTAGGCGAAATCTTTTCGATCAAATTTTCCAACTTAAAGAAGCTTATCCAAAGGCGTTAATAGTGCTTGAAGGCTACATGCATGCAGTTTATAGGTTCAGCAAAATTCGCCCTGAAGCCGTTTGGGGTGCACTTTTTACACTAGCCAAAAATGGCATATCATTGATTAATACATACTCATATAAGGAAACAGTAGACTTTCTCTATATAGCTGCTCGTCAAGAACAGCTTACCGAAAAGCGAGCACCTATGGTGCATCATGTTAAAAAGCATGATACGATAAAAGATGCTCAAATTTTCCTCGTAGCAAGCTTACCAAATATTGGGAGGGAGAAAGCTATAGCCCTTCTTAAGTCCTATAAAACTCCCATTAACGCTTTCTTAAATGTAGATGAATGGTCCAAAAAAGTTTATGGCTTAGGCCCAAAAATAAGCAGTAAGGCAAAGGAAGTATTGACAACGCCCTTTGAGGAATAGTTAAGATGGATGTGGAGATCTCTCCTACGAAGAAGGTTCTCGTCCTAGGACTAGATGAGCGCTCCGTGAAAGATATAACTTGGTGCGCTGCTACATATGGTGTTAGCCGACTATATTGGATAGATGGTTATCTCATGTGTGTTGAAGTTTATGAAAAGTCATTTGAGCAAGAGCTAAAGAATAGAGAGTTCCCAATAAGCCAAATATGCTACTCAAGTTTTCCAAACTATGAGCGGCTTTACGAAGTTGATAAAACTCTTCAAATTCCAATAGTAAATGTTTCAGATATGAAATTATTCAGAAGCATACTTAAGGCTATTCAAGAATACAATCAAACAGGGAATAAAATAGGTGACGCTAAACACTCTCACTGATATATACTAACTCTTATATAAAAGGTATCTTTAAGTATTAAGAGCCCAACATTAAATGGGACCATACTATGCGCAAGACAATATTTAAAAAGCTTGAGGCTGAGGGATTAATCGCTAATTATAATCGATTGAGGAAAACCCTCCCGCCGAAGCTTCCCAAGAGAGTCTTTATATGGGATGAAACTCTCAGGGAAGGTGTTCAGATCCCTAATGTTTTCCTTACATATGTAGAAAAGGTTAAACTCGCCAAAATGCTGGATGAAATAGGTGTTTCAATAATAACTGTCGGCTTCCCAGGTCTCTCAGAAGAGGAACGGGATGCTGTTAGGCGGATTACTAATGAAAGCTTTCAGCAGGCTTCCATAGTTGCCTCAGCGCGGATAACTAAAAGTGATATTGATGAATGTATAACATGTGGGGTTAGAGAAATAGCCCTTTTCACGCCTTTCAACGGGCTTAATCTAAGATATAGACTTAAAATGTCTAAGGAGCAGGTGTTAGAAAAAACCGTAGAAAGCATAGAGTATGCAAAAACCCACGGAATTAAA
>JAGTRA010000139.1 GCA_018396935.1 Candidatus Bathyarchaeota archaeon | reverse complement strand
ATGAGGGCAAGCAAGATTGCATGCCTTAGTTATAGCATATGAAACTACTTGTGGAACGAGTGGCTTACCCTCTATACCTTTACCCAAAAACTTTTGTCTAAGCAATAATTGGAATAGCTTAAGTCTTATATCCATAATCGCTTCTCAATAGAAGTTATAAATAAAACTGGGTAATTGGCTTTACGTCCTCAGCTTAGGTAAACCCAGACCCCATGTCTGAATTACCCTGCGCAGAAGCCAAGCCACTGCGAAAGCTATCGCAGCTACTATTATGGCAATCATTAAATTTGGTCCTATATCAATTTCCGTCCTCGAAAAAGCTAAAGCAGGAGCTAAGTCGGTCATAAATTGGCTTGGTTCTAGAGCGGCATTGCATATACGTGGTTCATCAATTATTAAGATTGCATCATGACCGATGATTATATCTGTTCCCATAATTATGTTACCTTTAGGGTTTCGAACACCGTAAGTAACGTTAACGTCAACTTCCTCCCCATTTATATATAAGTGCAAACCCGTGCTGAGGCTTCTAACAAATGCTACATGAACCCACTGGTCAATGTTGATTACGGGTTTAGATGTTATGATCTCGTTAAAGTATGCCTTGTCAGTATAAATATACCCTCTCAAGTAGCATTTGTCTGTCTGATTAATGGGGCCAGCGGGAGTTAAAGCTATGCCACATACTCTAGTTACAGTTGTCCACTCTAAACCTGATCGATATGCAATCGTTAATATATTATTGTATGGGTGATCCTTAAACCCTCTCACATATATCCAGGCTTCAATGGTAATGTCTTCTGGGGTGTAGAGAGATGGAGAGAAGGGAACATATACAAAGTTATTTCCATCAAAGCTTAAAGCTTTTCCAAATTTCCCCTCTACAGGCATTGGTGGAGGATCTCCACCTAATATGCCAACGTTATCATTTCCAGTAGCGTCTGGGGTTTGTATTTGATCAAAATGCCATAGTGCAAGGGTTTTTGCGATAGATTCATTGGTACAGAGTGCTGAGTTAAAAATCATTGAAATCATAAAAGGTAGCAGCATAAATAGAGATTTTACCTTCATCATCAATTTGATACAACCCCTCTTTTGTATGGTATATTTCCTGATTTTTGAAGCTTTTAATGTTTTGCATTAAAACTAAGATAACGTAACCATATTTATTTATGAAAAACTTTTATAATTTTGTCTGATATTCTGCTTTTTCAAAAGGGTGTAAAACATGAAGTTCGGAGCATACCTGTTTAAGCCAGAAAGAGTTAATGGTTTTGACTTCCACCTATTTAGAGTGAAACCAGAAGTCGGGAGAAGACAACCACCACAGCCTGACATGTACAGCAATGTCGCCATCTTCGGAGACAATGTTACTGCACGAGAACATCCAGAGTGGGTTTCTCAATCTGAATATGGCCCCGCGCTTAGAACGAATGATAGGTATAATTTCCGCTGGGATATACTTTGCCATACAGTGCCCGAGTTTAGGGAAGAAATGCTAAAATACATAGCCGAAGTTGACAGAGCATCCCTAGGCGTTTGGCTTAACAGCATACACTTTGCAGATCATGGACATTGCATTTGTCCACGTTGTAAAGAGAAATGGAAAAAGAGCGGCTTGAGCTGGTATGAATGGCGCAAGAAAGAGGTAACCGACTATATTGCTCAGATTAGGGATGTTGTAAAGAAAGAACTTGTGATAGGTCTTCTTCCAGATCCTGTATGCTCATACGAACGCTTTGGCATAGACTTTGATGCTTTAGCACCATACGCAGATGCCTTTAATGTTGTCATGTTCTCTAAAAGTTATGCAACACCATGGTATTGGGAAATGTTATGCATGGCCTTTAAGAAACTACTAAAGAAGCCTGTATACATAAGCCTATACGTATTTGGCCCAGGCGACGACTATAGAGAGGTCCCATCTCCATCAGAACTTCTAACAGTATCAGTGCGTTGTGGAAGAACGGGTATTGATGGCATTCTATACCTTGCAGATAGTGCAAGTCAACTTGTTGACTTCCAAAAAGCTGCCGTCGATAAAGTTGAACTCAGACAGAAACTAAAGAGTTATGGATGCCCGGAAGTATTAGAGCTTGTTGAACGTTGGGAAAAAATCGTAAAATAGTTCTAGGGACTACGTTCATTCCCCCCTTCCTCTTTTCCACAATTAAGATCATTTCTTATTTTCTCAACTATACAGCTTAAAACACTCTCTAAGAATGGATAATCGCAACACCAACAAGTACCTTTTTGAACACTTTCCACATTTAGGGCTTCAGCCAGAAATTCTTCAAATTCCATTTTTAGGATTTTTAGGTCCCCTAACTCTTTTGGTTTAAGGCCAAATTTTATATCCTCATCCATCTTTACTGCCATCATCAAAAATAATGCGAGAATTGGTTTTTTCTCTATAACAGATGACAGATGAAATTTAAACTCCTCTAAGTTTATGTAGGCTGATTTAGACCTTAACAGCCATTGGAGCATGTCATCTATAGGAATCCTCCGCTCAGAAAGCCTCTGAAGTATAGATCTAGAGGGGTTCAGATTTCCATTCTTCATAATTGCCCCCTTCACAGCCACCTTAGTGCATTGACTTACAAGTTTGCCAAGTCTTGAAGCTGGACCGCCATAGTGAATCGGCGGTCCAGTACTTGTTGCAGCTATAATAGTGCTATCGGTTATAGTGCCCGTAGCTAAGTCCCCTGAATATCGACTCCTAACATCAAGCTCCATGAGGGCGGAGGTCTTTGCTTCTGTAGCGGCGATAAAGCTCTGCATCATACAACTCTCAGTAGGATTGCCCTGAATTACTATAATAGTATTTATCGTTCCAGTATTAGGCAGAATGCGCGACTCTATATCATCACCAGCTTTCTCAGCAAAAGAGCAGCCAGCAGTAGCTATAGCGGTGACTTTTAAGCCGTTTCTCTCAAGGGTTTTCATTGAATACTCTCTAACGTCAGCAGCAGTCACCATGCCTACAGCCTCATTTGGGTTTGCTTCAAGCTCCT
>JAGTRA010000138.1:2751-3043 GCA_018396935.1 Candidatus Bathyarchaeota archaeon | reverse complement strand
ATTATCGCTTCAGCTATTTGGTCGGGGTTTTCGGGCTCTATGAGGATTCCTGTTTCTCCATCCCTTATTATGTCGGTTATCCCCCCAACCTTGGTGGCTATGACGGGTTTAGAGGCGGCCATAGCCTCTATAACGCTTGAGGAGTGGCCCTCTACGAGGCTTGGGTTAACCACTATGGTTGAAGACTTAACTAGGGCTGGTATTAGCTCATAGGGAGCCAGCCCAATAAAGCGTACGTGTTGAGTTAAGCCGAGTTTCTCTGCAAGCTTTCTTAGGCGTGTTTTCTCCGGGC
>JAGTRA010000138.1:0-2728 GCA_018396935.1 Candidatus Bathyarchaeota archaeon | reverse complement strand
ATAAGCGTTGCCTCCGGGAACCCCCCAATTACTTTCGGCATGGCTTCAATAAGGTTTTTTAAGCCTCTCTTCGGGACTAGGCGCCCATGATGGAGGATTATGGGCTTATCCTTCAATGCATTTATGGGGTGGGCTTCTCTGAAAACTTCGATTTTTATGCCTGGGTATGGTAGGAGGCTTATTTTCTCCCTTGATATGCCTAGTTTTATGAGGAGTTTGTATGTATATTTGTCCTCTACGAGGATTTTATCGTAGACTCCTAAGCGTAGATAGGCCTTCTCCGCTGTGGAGATGAGCCATGATAGGGGTGGCTTAATGGCTTTGCTGTAATAGCCTAGGAAGGTTCCATGCATTGTTATTATGAGGGGTTTCCCCGTTAGCATCTTTGTGATGGATGCTGGTAGGGCTGATAGGGCGCATAGGCAGTGGACGTGTATTGCTTCTGCGCCTGTTTCCCCGAGGGCTTTAATCAAGTGAATGGGCAGTATTATTAGGAATAGGGTTCTGGCGATTAGCCCATAAAGCGCCCCCGTGACTTTAAGGCGGGATGTTAAGGCGCCTATAACGCCTAGAAAATCAACCCTCCTAACTTCAAAGCCTTCTATAAACTGCTTTCTAGGCAAGCCCTTCTCGGCGCATGTTAGCAGGGTTACGTTTACGCCAAGCCTAGCTAGGGCTGGGCAAAGCTGATGGAGGCAGGTTTCTATGCCGCCAACATAAGTTGGGTATGTGAACTCCCTAACCTTGATAACCTTCATGCTCCTGCCCCTTTAGCGGGGAGCCCAGCCAATCAGCGACTTCACCCATTGTGGCGATCCACAGCTTATCCCTATTCTCATGCACGTAGTCCAGTATGGCTTCTAGTTGGCGCTTCTTCCAGAGCACCTCGTAGGATGGATGGATAAGTAGGACGGCGAGTCCTCCAGCTTTAATTTTTGCATTTATGGACTTTATTATGGCTTTTACTGCCTTAGCGTCGCTTAGCCCAGCCCAACTCAGCTCTTCAAGGTTTGGAAGCGTTACAGGTATTTGCAGCGTCTTGTAGGCTTTACCGCCTATCAAGGGCTTGAAGGGGGCTTCAGCCCTAAAGTCGCTTCCATACTTAAAGCCTAACTCATCTAGCAGGCGTAGGGTTTCAGTTGTCCACTTAAATTCTGGCGAAGCGAATCCAAGGGGCTTCCTGCCGAAAACCCGCATGTACTCGCTGTAACCAGTCATGAAGAGCGCCCTAACCTCCTTAGGCGCCTTTTTACGTATTGATTTAGCCCAGCCAGCGTGATCAAAACCATGCAACGCAACCTCATGCCTCTTTAGGCTTTTTAAGCCCATCCTAATGCAAAGCTCACCCATGTCTGTCCACTGGCCAAAGAGCCGGCTTAGAAGTGTTTTAAGCCCGAACTTTCTAAGCGGGCTCAGCTTGAGATAGCTCCTTAACCTATACTTATCGAAGCCCATTAACGTTCTATCCGGGCCCATGGGTATGAAAAGGGATGCCTTTACATTGTATTCGCCTAGGATTTTTAGGAGGGGTGGGACGCCTTTCAGGAGGCAGTTTGACGATTCAAAGTCAGCCCTTAGGGCGAAAGCAGCCTTGAAGCCGCTTGGCCATTGAATTTCAGCCCCCCTCGGCCATAACATAGTGGGTTACCTCATCTATCAGCTTGTCCTCCCACCAGATTTTTACGTTAACCGCCAACGTCCCATTTGGCTCAATGTTTACGTACAGCGTGTATGTGAAGGAGCCTCCAGCCCATATGCTTCCATCACTTGAGTGGGAGAATGGATAGTCGCTGTAGTTGCAGTACACCATGTAGCGGTATCTGCCCTCTATGGGGCTTGAGAGGGTGAATGTTATCGCTAATGTGGAATCGTCAATTTTGATTTTAGAATGTTTAACCTTAACATTAAACTCTGAGGATAGCATATTCATAAAGGAGGCTACAGCCAAGAGGGCTGAAATGGCTAGGGCAATTAGTGAGGCTATTAGGATAAGCTTCAGCCTTCTCAATTAAGACCCCTAGGATGTTAGAGCCTTTTTTGGGCAGTGCCTTAGAAATAGGTATATGGCTAGAAGCATGGGCGTAAGCATGAAAAAGCCTGCCGGAAATTCGGGAACAACAATTGAAGGAGTTATAATACGTGTATTATAGGTGGATCCACTATAGTAGAAATAAGCAGTTTGAGCAGGATGATTATTTTGGATGGACACGTTTAAGTATAATTGTGAACCCTCTGGAATACTTACTGAGCCCCCATTGGCAGTAAGACTGTATGATTGGGCAGATGTTCCTAACGTACGAGACTCGCTTGCCGACGCTATTGGATAATATCTCCCATTATAAAAGTATCCAAATGTGAAACTAACCGTAACATTTACCTTGCCAGCGGTTGCACTCATCCAAAATGTGAATTGGTAACTTCCTCCATTTATGTTTCCACTTACAGTACTTGAAAGCCAAGTGTTAGTATAGGTGCTCCCGCCCCCTATTGGTACTCTGGTAAATGGATTGCTGGGCGGTGTTGTGGTAAGTATGTTGCCGTCTTCTAGGTAGTATGTGTCGGGGGAGGCTTTCACTAGTTTAATGGTGGCAAATACTGTCAGCGCGATCAGCATTATCGTTATACCTTTTGTGTACATTTTGGCTTACACTCCGTAGATTATGAATACTACTTTTGTCGTCACCATAGCCATGAATACTATTAGTAGCGCCGTTGCTTCTTTTGTGAA
>JAGTRA010000137.1 GCA_018396935.1 Candidatus Bathyarchaeota archaeon | reverse complement strand
TTACACTAAGCCCGGGCCCGTGGCGTAGCTTGGACGCGAATATGCCAAAAAGCGCGTCGGCCTTCTAAGCCGGAGATCCCGGGTTCAAGTCCCGGCGGGCCCGCTTAAATTTCTGATCTGGGTTAGGCCCTTGTTTTAAGCAGTATTGCATTATGACAGGTTGTTAGGGTTTTATTTTTTGGCAGAAGTTATAAATCTCAGGGTTGATAGATGTTAGCTACTGCTGAAGATTTGGTTGATGTTTGCTCGTGTGGAGAGTAGGTAATTAATGAGCACTCATGTTGAGGAGTTAAAGTTTAGGTTGATGACTATTGAGCTTTTGAGGACTGCTAAGTATAGGCGTAATATAACTTATCGGGAATTGTCGGCTAAAACGGGTTTACCTGTTACTGTTTTAAGTCGATATGCTAAGGGTCATGTTTTGCCTACTGCTGAGAGGGCTAGGCAGCTTTGGAAGGTTTTAATGAAGTTTGTTGGTTTAGAGAATGAGATTAGAAGCCGAATGAAGTTTGATGAAAATGGATATTTTGATAACACGGATATTATAGGCGATTTTAACATTCTCCAGCAGGCTGCAAATCAAGCCTTGGCTAGATTTGCTGGGAAAAGAATTACGAAAGTTTTTACGGCAGCGGTGGACGGCATACCCCTTGCAACCATGGTAGCTAACACTTTAGGGGTCAACCTAGTCATAGCTAAGAAGGAGAAGGAGGTTGGTGTGAAAAGCTTTCTTGAAGAGACATTTGCACTTAAGGATTCAGGTGTTACAGTAACCCTCTATGTGCCGAGGGATTCGCTGAGGAAAAGGGACAGTGTATTAATTGTGGATGATATGATTAAAACAGGGGATACGCAGGCAGCCTTAGTTAACATTGTGCGTAAGGCTAAAGCGGAGATAGCTGGGTTCTTCTCCCTTATAGCTATAGGAGATGAATGGAGGGCAAAGATGAATCTTCCAGAAGGCTGCCCCATAGAGGTTATTGTTCACGTTAACTCACCTAAGATGTAGAAAGCTGCCCCTAACGTGGGAGTGGAAAGTTTAACGTACGCGTTTTACTGGCTTGAACCTTATTAGCTTCTTAACCCTTGAGCATAATGGCGTTTCCAGTTATTCCTTAACCCTTTAGCTAAGAGATTGAATTATGCTTCCTTTTTCACTGGGACAGGCCAAATTATTGGTATCCACCAGAATACTGGCCACATTATCCATCTAGCTTCAACAGTTTCAGGTTGAATTGTAAATATTGTTCCACATTTTTTACATCGTATAGTTCTGCTTCCTATAAGCTCTAAATCTTTTGATCCACATTTTGGGCATGTATAATCCTCAATTTTTATGGCTGGAGGCTGATATGATGATGTTTTAAGCCACCTAAAGATGGATAGGGCTATTATCAGGAGCATAAAGGCGAAGATTAGCAAGATGATTATGAGGATGGCTGTTACGATTATGGATTCGAAGCCCATTACCAGCTACACCACACCTGTTAGGACTTCTTCTCTCCTCCTTCGTCTCCTTGAAAGCCAAGCATTAATGAAATCTTCAATTTCCCGCCTATTATAGGGATCTTGCCATGCATATTCTAAAGCTTGACACTCATCTACTGCGCCTATAAGCCCAAAATATGCAACCAGTTCATGATACAACTGCTCTCGTTCAACTTCACTTAGCCAAATATGCATTGCACTGAGTATAGCATCCAACACGGCTCTACTCATTCTCTCAACCACTTAAGCTATACTTCAATCAAAAAGTTAACTCTTTTTCAGGGGCCCAGTACGCCGAAAATTTGTTGAATCCTAGCTCTGATTTTTCCTTTTATTAGCGAATGCTTTATCCCGATTATTTAAGCATTTAAAGGAGGAGATATAGGCATTTGATAGCAAACAGCTTTAATTGGAGGGGAAGGTTTTGAAGATTAGAGTTGATCCAGGGTTGAAAGCAAAGTATCCAGATGCTGTTTTTGGAAGCATGATTGTAGCGAATGTGCCAAACCGGGAAAGAAGTGAAGTGTTGGAGGAACTAAAGCGTAAAGTGGAGGGTGAAATAAGGGAAATCAATTTAGAGGATGATGATATTTTGCAGGGTTATAGAGCTTACTTTAAAAGATGGGGTAAAACATACCCTGTTGAATTTCAAATCAAGACTATACAAAAGGGAGGCAGATTTCCTCAAATCTCCGTCCTTGTGGATAGCATGTTTATTGCAGAGCTTAAAAATCGAATCCTAACGTCTGGACATGACTTAGATGCTATTCAAGGAGATTTAACTTTTGATGTTTCAAAGGGAGGGGAGCGATATATCATGCTTAATGGTAGAGAGCAGGAGCTTAAAAGGGATGATATAATCCTTAAAGATGAGGATGGGGTCTTAGCAAGCGTCCTTTATGGACCTGCTAGAAGGACTTCAATAACACTTGACACTAGGAATGTTCTATACCTTGCTTGGTGCCCTCATAGGGTGGATGAAGGCCTCATCACTTCACACTTAAATGAAATATTATCAAATCTCCATCTAGTGTTTAATTCTGTAGCAGCGGAGATTAAAATTCACCATTAACCAATGCCCGTAGTGATTTCGCTTTCTAGCCTGATGGAATGGAGATCAATACGTTTTTCCTATTTAATGGATTTATAGTTGGGAGTTGAAGGGTTAAGGGGCGGAGTTTATGCGGACAATAGAGTGGCGTAATGGGTTAGTTGTAACTATTGATCAGTTAAAGCTTCCAAATAAAGTTGAATTTTTGGAGATGAAGAGTTGTGAGGATGTAGCTGAAGCTATAAAGACCATGAGAATTAGGGGCGCTCCCCTCCTTGGGGCAGCTGCTGCCTACGCCTTAGCTTTAGTGGCTTATCATTCAAAGGCGGAAAGTAGGGAAATGCTCCTAAAGGAGTTGGAGGAAGCTGCTAAAACCATTAAGGGGACAAGACCTACAGCGGTGAATCTTTTTTGGGCTATTGATCGCATCCTAAATAAGGTAAGGAGTTGTGACGGAAGCGTAGATGAGTTGAGAGAACTCGTGATCGATGAGGCGAATAGAATAGCTGATGAGGATACTGAGGCTAA
>JAGTRA010000136.1:2407-3073 GCA_018396935.1 Candidatus Bathyarchaeota archaeon | reverse complement strand
TTTAACGTTTTTCTCAGCAGGTATGGATTCACCGGTCAGCGCGGATTCGTCAACAGTTATAGAACCCTCCACGATAACGCCGTCAGCTGGCACAATATCGCCCATAGAGATCTTCACGATATCATCTGGCACAATATGTTCAGCTGCAACATCAACCCACTTACCATCCCTCAGAGCTTTCACAGTCACTTTTAACTTCGATTTAAGCATCTCAATAGCCTTACCAGCCCTATATCCATGAACAACACCTATGACCGCATTTACGAGGAGCAGCGAAACCATTATAGCGAAGTCAACATATTTCCCCAAAACAAAAGAGATCGCGGCAGCCACCTCTATAGTATATGGTGTTAGCCCTGTGAGCTTCTTTAGGAAAGACACCACGATACTCTCCCTTTTTTCAGGCACCTTATTGAGACCATAGATTTTAAGCCTCTCAACGACTTCTTCGCTAGTTAAACCTTTATGTTCGCTCATCCTGCATAACTCCGAATTTACACCGTTTTAAATAAGAATTCTTAAATATTTCTTCTTATTATCAGGTTCAACATAATGGCGATTGGAGATAGATAGAAGAATTTTAATAGTGTTTGTGCTACTTGGGCTTATCTCTTTAGTTGCCGATATGGTTTATGAGGGGGCTAGGGATAGTGTCCAAATAAGGTA
>JAGTRA010000136.1:0-2397 GCA_018396935.1 Candidatus Bathyarchaeota archaeon | reverse complement strand
AGGTAAGGTATTTAATTGTGGTCTAGTTTGTTATCTCCATGGATATTGTGTCTCTTATCTTAGAATGTCTTAAGCATAGTAAAAAAGTAGAGAAGTTAAGATTTTAGCAGTATCTTCAGATACCTAAAAGAGAGAACCATTGTATTCCATAACAAGCTGAGCGCAAGAGACTATATACAGAAATAACCAACCTAAAACTATTCACACTATACTACCAAACCATAAGATAGAGAAGTAGTTAAGAATGCTTATTTGGACACTATCCTCCCTTTCTACATACATAATACTTTAATTGCTTTTCCTTCTGGGATTTTCCCCCCCATTGAGTCTGGAATATCTGTAAGTCCTATATACATCATGTTTTGAAACTTCGAGTATTCTATACCAGTGTTCTTCGTTTAGTATTCGAACATCGGAGGGAAAACCTATTTTCTCTACCCATTCTTTTTCATGAAGTCTCCATTTAGTATGAACAATCACGTTCCTTAAATATTTCAAAGCAAGATAGTCTTCTAAAATACTTCGATCAATACCACCGTACTTATTCAATATTTCATACAAATTTTGGACTCTTTCACTATTCTTAGAGTTGCTTTTTCAGATAAGTGTTAAAAATGCCTGGACTAACAACTTCATTCCAATACTATATCATAGCCTCTATACCATCAACCATGAACACTATAAATAATCTGCAGAAAGATGCATCACACAGTTCTTTAACTTCACTTCTAAATGGATGTGTAAGAAGAGCTCTTCAGGCTTCTATAAGATAAATTAAATCATTCTGAATATGTATCAATAAATTCATCGCTCACTATTCCAATAATCCTAGAATTCATAGATTCATCTAGAATTATTTTAAGGTTTTATTATGGATGCTTCGGATATTGTCCGGATAACGCCTTAAATAATTTTGATTCTCGGCCCAGAGTCATTTTATGGAGAAGAAAACATCAAGCCTTTAAATACCATCTTTATCCGGACACCACCTTTGCTGTTTTCTTAAAATTAATATAGGCCTAATGGCTTGAGTTCTAGAGTAGCAGCAACATATTGAAAATAAGTAACATTCTTTACGTAATTGATACTCATACCGAAGGAGAACCTACTAGGATAATTTTAGCAGGAC
Source organism: Candidatus Bathyarchaeota archaeon (assembly GCA_018396935.1). Lineage (GTDB taxonomy): Archaea > Thermoproteota > Bathyarchaeia > Bathyarchaeales > Bathycorpusculaceae > DSZD01. The sequence continues at coordinate 1,268 of JAGTRA010000136.1, read as the reverse complement.
TTCCAAGATTAGAAGGTAATAATATTCTTGAGAAGAGAGAAATTATTAGTAAGGATCTTGATTGGGTAAGGACTTCTGTACTTATGGAGCCTAGAGGACATAAAGATCAATTTGGAGCTATTGTCCTACCACCTCATGAAAGAAATGTAGACTATGCTCTAATATTTATGGCTACAGGGGGGTTTCTAGACATGTGCTGCCATGCTGTAATTGCTGTTACAACTGCTTTAATAGAGACTGGAGTAATTGAACCGAAAGACCTTATACGTATGTTAGGTATGAGACAGCGTCTGGAATAGTTACAGCAAAAGCTAAAGTCAGTGAAGAATCAGTAGAAGAAGTTTCTGTAATCGATGTACCTAGTTTTTATCTTGGCAATTATGAGCTGAGGATCCACAATAAAATTATCCCAGTTCACGTTGCATATGGAGGGGACTTTTTCGTTATTGTAGAATCAAAAGATTTAGAAGTTGAACTAAGAATTAGAAATGTTGATAAGCTAATTCGATGGGGGCTAATGATTAGAGATGAAGTATTAAGACAGATATCTGTAGATCATCCAATGCAAAAGAACATGGATAAGAAGATAAAACTTGTAATGATGGTAGGCGCGCTAGAGCTTACTACTAGCGATGGAAAAACAAAGTAATTTTTGGGAGATGGACAGTTTGATAAGAGTGTTTACTTCTCCGGCTACGGTAGCTGGAGGGGTACCTGGAGAACCATAAGCCCATATCGCAGCATATGTATCAACACCCCATGTTGCATCCCAGTTAAATGATGTCCACTTTACAGGCTCGAAACCATGAGCTAACGCTATTCTCATAACCTCATCATATGAGCCTGCGCCCATAACGGAATCCCATATAACCCTGAAACGTTCTGGAAATGTTGAAGCTAATCCTCAATTCAGACCATATACGCCCATAATCATGAGAAACTCGATCACCGGTATAATCCACAAAACCTGGATTATACGGACTACTATTCCTATACGGAGTGAACTTATGAGGAAAGCCAATGCTAAAAGTATTATTCCAACCCATAGCGAATTTGTTGGAGCCATAATCCATTCAGCAAAGTTCATTAATCCTGGATTTTGGAAGGCTGCTCCAACGTTCCATAGCATGGTTCCCCAGAAGAATGCCTCGTAATATGCTATTATTCCACATAGCATCCATCCCCCAAACCATGAAACCCAAGATACAAGGAATCCCTAAGTAGGTGATATTGTTCTACTGATGAACACATATGAACCACTGCTTCTA
>JAGTRA010000014.1:5300-15422 GCA_018396935.1 Candidatus Bathyarchaeota archaeon | reverse complement strand
ATAATATTCACGAATGATGTTTCCTCAATCCCCATCGACAGAATTGGTCCAAAAATCGAGAATCATAAAATTTTTCCAAAAAGGACGAACGTGGAATTCGTCCAAGTGATAAACTCAGGCGAGATTAAAGTTAGAGTTTGGGAGCGAGGCGTAGGAGAGACTCTTGCATGTGGAACTGGAGCTTGTGCAAGTGTCGTAGCAAGTTACATTCTTGGAAAAACGGATAAAAAAGTTAAAGTAAGATTAGCTGGAGGATCTCTCGAAGTAGTTTATGCCGGAGATGAGATTCTAATGGATGGCCCTGCAACTAAGGTCTTTGCAGGAGAGCTTTTCTAGCTTATTAAAAAGTGGAGGGAATTATGTGTCATTTGAATTTTCAGACAAAATCAAGAAATTGCCTCCATACATATTCTTTGAAATAGAGAAGATATTGGAGAAAAAGAGAAGAGAAGGTGTTGAAGTAATATCCCTAAGCATAGGTGATCCTGATTTACCACCCCCAAAATTTGTGTTGGAAGCATTAGTTGAGGAGGCTGCAAAACCTGAGAATCATGGTTATTCTAATAGCAGAGGAGAACCTGAGTTCAGGGAGGCTATAGCTAAATGGATGAAAGAACGCTTCAATGTCGATGTGGACCCTGAAATTGAGATAACTGCACTTATAGGCTCTAAAGAGGGAATATCCCATCTTGCAAGAGCTTTTCTGAATCCTGGGGATAAAGTGATAGTTCCGGATCCAGGATACCCTGCTTATTTGAATGGAGGCGTTATACTTAACGACGCCAAACCTGTTTTCATGCCTCTTTCTAAGGATAGATCATTCCTTCCGGACGTAGACTTCATAGCAGAAGCTAATGCGAAAATAATGTTCCTCAATTACCCAAACAACCCAACAGGAGCTGTTATAGAAAAGCATCAACGCATATTCAGAAATAACTTATGATGGGTATAAAGCTCCGAGCATTCTCGAGGTAGACGGCGGGATGGAAGTAGCTGTAGAGTTGCACTCGTTTTCTAAAACTTTTGGCATGGCAGGGGATAGAATCGGCTTTGCTGTCGGTAATAGGAAACTCATAGAGGGCATTGTAAAGGTTAAATCTCAAATAGACTCAGGACTCCCAAGGTACATTCAATATGCAGCGATACATGCACTTGAAAGTTATAAAAATGGGCAACCTCCAGAAGAAGTTAAAAGAAACGTTGCGGTCTATAGAGACCGAGTCAAATTTCTAGCTAAAAAATTAAAGGATATAGGACTGGAGTGTGAGGCGCCAAAAGCCACATACTACGTGTGGGCACACTGCGGGGGAGATTCTATGGAATTTGCTAAAAAACTCCTAGAAGCAGGGGTGGCAGTAACTCCAGGAATAGGATTTGGAAAGGGCGGAGAAGGATTCGTTAGATTTTCTGCTACAAAACCAATAGAGGAAATCAAAAAAGCGTGTGAAAAACTGGAAAAAGTGATACGATAGATAGGCTTAACTCAAGGCCCTAAATTTAATCCCAAGAAATATTTTTATAAAAGGTCGCTAAATTCTTAGGCAGCATGACGTCTATAGATCTAGAGATAACATACTGGATGTCAACTAAACGTTATAGCTTTAGCTTCTATTATTAAGGCTTCAAAAAGTCTCACCTCCCACTTTATCAATTTTGTGGAGGCTCTTAATAATGCAAAACAGCTTTAAGCCGGAAAGAATCGTCGTAAAATTTGGCGGAGCTGCCTTAGCAGATGGCGAAAAAGTAAGCAAGGCTGCTAAAGCCGTGGCTAAAGAAGCTAGTAAGGGTAAGCATATAGCAGTAGTAGTTTCAGCAATGGGTAAAACAACAGACGCGCTGATAGAGGTCGCCAAAAATGCATGCAACGGTAATGTCAACGCAGAAGAGCTAGATGATATTCTGGCAATGGGTGAACGAACTAGCGTAAGGATCTTCACAGCGGCTCTCAAGTCATATGGATTAAAAGCCCGTTACTTTGATCCAGCAGATCCAGAATGGCCCATAATAACTGATGACAGTTTTCTCAATGCTAATCCCATAATAGAGTTATGCGAGGAGAAAATACAAAGGTTTATCCTTCCATTATTCGAAAAGAAAATCATACCAGTAATGCCTGGATTTATAGGCAAAACTATTGATGGAAAAATAACAACTCTTGGAAGAGGTGGAAGCGATACAACTGCTTTTATTCTCGCCAAAGGATTAAAAGCCAATGAGGTCATCTTGGTTACGGATGCTGACGGAATAATGACCGCAGACCCAAAGATTGTAAAGAACCCAAGGAGAATTAGCGAAATAGACGTGCAAACACTTGTTGGACTAGCAGACTCTGGAACTAAGTTCATTCATAGAAAAGCCCTAAAGTACAAGGATCCCAGCATAAATGTGCGAGTGATCAATCATGCCAGTGGAGATTTAAACCAAGAGGGAACAATTATAAGAGGGGAATTGCCAAAAGATTTAGAGGCAGATATAGTTAGCCCATTCCCAGTTGCATCAATAAGGATTTTAGGGAAAAAACTGTCAGAGCGCCCAGAAATTGTTGGAGAATTTATTGAAAACATTAGGAAGCATACAGTACTGCTCGGTATGTCTTTAGACGAAAATTCCTTAGTATCATTTGTAGCTGAAAAGGAAGATTTACAAGCTCTTGCAGAGGGTATCCATCAAATAGTGTTAAATCATAGAGAAGCCATTGCGATGTCAATTAGGCGGAATCTAGCCTTTCTCAGAATAAAGGGAGTGGGATTGGAAGAAACCCCTGGAATAATAGGGAGAATATCTGAGCCTCTAAGGCTAAATAATATTAACATTTTTGGGATATTGACAAATACTTCAAGCATCCTTTTATTTGTAAGCTGGGATGATAGAGAAAGGGCCCTAAACTTAATTAAATGCTCATTGGGATTAGAAGGAAGGTGAAAGTAGCATGATGAGCGCTGCGGTTTTAGGCGCTACGGGGATGGTTGGTCAAGTATTCATAAACCTTTTGAGTAAACATCCATGGTTTGAGGTCAAAGTTGTAGCTGCGTCAGAAAGAAGCCAAGGCCGAAAATACTCTGAAGTTACAAACTGGAAACTACAAAGTCCAATACCCGAAAAAGTCGCAGATTTAGAAATTGTTGACATAACCCCTGAAGCAGTTGGAGATGTAGACTTGGTTTTTTCAGCTTTACCAGCGGACATTGCAGGCAAAATTGAGGAGGAATTTGCAAAATCAGGTTACATAGTGCTTAGCAATGCATCATCCCATAGAATGGATCCAGATGTCCCTCTACTTAATCCCGAAGTAAACGGGGAGCACATCAGCTTAATTGACGAGCAAAGGCGACGACGTAAATGGGATGGAGCCATAATTACAAATCCCAACTGCTCCACAGCTATATTGACTTTAGCCCTAAAGCCCATCTATGATGAATTCGGAATAAATAGGGTTATCGTGTCAACAATGCAGGCACTCTCAGGCGCAGGATACCCAGGAGTAGCCTCATTAGATATCGTGGATAACGTTATACCATTCATAAGGAATGAAGAAGAGAAAGTGCAGACTGAAACCTTGAAAATTTTAGGTACATTAACGAATCCTGCAAACTTTAAAATTTCAGCCAGCTGTCATAGAGTGGCAACATTAGATGGACATATGGAGGCCGTTTTCGTAGAGCCTATACGTAAACCCAATCCAGAGGATGTAGCGAAAGTTATGGAAAATTTTGTTGGCGAACCGCAGAAATTAAAGCTACCCACAGCACCAACCCGGCCAATTGTAGTGAGGTATGAAGAGGATAGACCTCAAGTAAGACTGGACCGCATGGAGGGAAACGGCATGAGTGTCGTGGTGGGTCGCATAAGGAAAGATCCAGCTCTAGATGGTGTAAAATTCATTGTCCTTGGACATAACACGATAAGAGGAGCAGCTGGATGTAGTATTCTCAACGCGGAATATTTAAAAGCTAAGGGGTACCTATAAATATGACGACAAAAGAACTTTGGATAAAAATCGATAAAACAATTCATGGAGATTTGAGGAGTAGAATTCTTGGAATAGCATCTAAAGTGTGCGATGTAATCTATACAGACGAAATTTCTGAGGATCTTAAAGATACGGGGCTAAAAATCGCTACAAAAAATAAGGAAGCTGATATAATAGTCATAGAAGAAGCAGAACCCCGAAAAATTGAAGATACGAAAAGTAAAGGTAAAAAGGTAGCGATCAGAGTTATCATAAAAGGTAAAGAGGATGAAGAAAACGCAATAAAAGCAGCATCATCCCTCCCGGATTATGTAATTGTTGACTGTCTTGACTGGAAAATTATTCCATTAGAAAATCTTATAGCTAATGTTCGCGGCAAAAGTCGACTTTTGGCAGAAGTTTCAACAACGGAGGAAGCGAAAATCGCTATTGAAACCCTTGAACTCGGTGCAGATGGTGTAGTTCTAAAAACCTCAGATCCAGAAGAGCTTATAAAGACAGCCATAATCCTCAAAAAACACCTACCAAAAATTGAGCTAACACCCATCAAAATTGTGAATGTTAAAACTCTAGGCGCAGGTGCTAGGGCATGTATAGACACATGTGATATTATGAAGGCGGGAGAGGGAATGCTAGTTGGATGTCAATCAGCATGTTTATTCCTTGTTGAGGCAGAAGTTCATGAAAACCCCTTCGTTCAGCCGCGTCCATTTAGAGTAAACGCGGGGGCAATATCACTCTACGCTCTTTGCTCTTTTGAGAAAACACGCTACCTCTCGGAATTAAAAGCTGGCGATAACGTTTTAATAGTTGACAGGGAAGGCAACATGCGAACAGCATATATTAGCAGAGTTAAAATTGAATGGAGGCCGCTCGTGCTTATAGAAGCGGAGCATGAAGGCAAAATATTCAAAACGATACTTCAAAATGCAGAAACTATCAGGCTGATAAATCAAGAAGGGTCGATACCAGTCACCGAATTAAAGAAGGGAGATATTGTGCTGGCACACATATCTGAAGGAGGGAGACATTTCGGAACACTTGTTAAAGAGGAGAAAGTGGTTGAAATTTGACCATCCGCATATGCGTATCTTTCATCCCAAAAAATGTTGATGAAGCATTAAAGCTCATAAATAAGGCTGAAAAATATAAACCAGATTTTATTGAGGTGCGACTTGATCAGATAACAGAAATGGAGAGACTCGCCGAAATACCATCAAGTACAAACATACCGCTTATAGCAACTAATAGATCTGTAGAGTGCGGTGGAAGTTTCCGTGGAAGCGAAGGAGAACGCATAAATGTATTAAAGAAGGCTGCACACGCCGGATTTAATTATGTGGATATCGAAGTTTCAACACCAGGCTTGAAGGAACTCACCAAGGAATTAAGGTTTAAGGGAGTTAAAACCATAGTGTCATTCCATGATTTCGTTGGAACACCCAATTATGATGAATTAAATAAAATTCTGGAATTTCAGTTAGGAAACGGCGCAGAAATTTGTAAGATAGTCACCACAGCTAAAAAGCTGGAGGATAATCTCACTCTAATGAATTTCTTAACTCAGGTCAGTAAAAAGGCTAAGATAGTATGCTTTGCAATGGGCGATTTAGGTAAAATTTCAAGGTTATTATCACCTCTTTTTGGAGGGTTTTTCACCATAGCTTCTCTTGAAAAAGGAGGAGAAACAGCTCCTGGACAATTGACTATTCAGGAACTCAAAACTGCTTATCGAGCTCTGGGAGTATATGAATGAAGATTACCGGGCACACAAAAATATGCGCAGTTATAGGCGATCCAATAGAGCATTCCCTCAGCCCAGTTATGCATAACGCAGCATTACAGCACTTGGGGCTAGATGTTATATACGTAGCTTTTAGAGTTAGAGGAGAAGCTCTAGAGGATGCAGTAAAAGGTGTACGAAGTCTAAATATTTACGGTTTAAACGTAACAATGCCCCATAAGACAGCCATAATAAAATACTTGGATGAAGTAGACCCCATAGCTAAAGACATAGAATCAGTAAACACCGTGCTAAACGTTAATGGTAAGCTTATTGGGTTCAACACGGATGGTATTGGAGCTTTGAATGCTCTTAGATACAACCATGCGGATCCCAAAGGCAGAAGAGTTTTGATACTGGGAGCAGGAGGAGCGGCTAAAGCAATAGCATACCAAATCGCAGCTTCAAACGCGGAAAAAATAGTAATAATTAACAGAACAGGTGAAAAAGCTAAAGAATTGGCAAAATTCCTCAGAAAACGTTTTAAAGTTAAAATTATGGGCAAGCAACTGTCGACTATTACATTAAGAAAAGCACTGAAAGAGACAGATATACTTATAAACGCAACCTCAGTCGGCATGAGACCCTATAATGATCAAACGTTAATTGATAAACAATGGTTAAGACGCGATATGACCGTCATGGATATAGTATATGATCCAGTTGAAACTAAGTTGCTGATAGATGCAAAAAATATAGGCGCAAAGGTCATTAACGGTATTGATATGCTCCTCTATCAAGGCGCAGAATCATTTAAGATATGGTTTAGGGTGGACCCGCCAATAGATGTTATGCGAAAAGCGATCATAGAGGAACTCGAAAGGAGGACAGGCAATGCAAGCTAAAGCCGTGAGCCATGGAGCAGCCACAATAGTTAATGCCATAGCAACGGGGGAGGGGGCGGCTTTTGGTGTTGACCTATGGACGAAGGCGGAAGTTAAATTGACAAATGAACCTGGAATTATAAAAGGCGAAATTCTTTCAGACCCGTCTGAAAGCACCATATTAATAGAGAAAACTGTGAAAAGAGTTTTGGCATACTTCAAATTAGAGGAAGTTTATGGTGCTAAAGTGAAAACCTGGTCCAATATCCCGATAGCTAGGGGCTTAAAGAGCAGCAGCGCGGCTGCTAATGCCATATCTTTGGCTACTGTTGCTGCTCTTGGAAAAACTTTAGACGACTTAACAATTGTAAACTTAGGTGTAGATGCCGCTTTGGATGCAAAAGTTACAATAACAGGAGCTTTTGATGACGCCTGTGCATCATACTTTGGTGGAGTAGTGGTAACAGATAACACCAAGAGACAAATAATTAAACGATTAAGGGCTCCAGAAAACTTACATGTTTTGTTCTATACTCCAAAGGAAAAAGCATATACCATCAACACAAATGTTAACAGAGCAAGAGCCCTTGCATCACTGGTAAGGATAGCGTATAGGGAAGCATTAAATGGAAACTTCTGGACAGCATTATCTCTAAATGGGCTAATATACTCATCAGCTTTAGGTTATGATCCAACTATAGCCATAGATGCCCTTACAGCTGGTGCATTGGCAGCAGGTTTATGTGGGAAAGGTCCTGCAGTTTCAATAGTTGTACATGAAGAAAATATTGACAGGGTGAAACAGATACTAGAAGCATACGAAGGAACCATTATACATGCAAGGGTTAACAATCAAAAAGCGAAAGTTTTAGGTGAATAACAATTCATGGTGGATGTTACAATTAAACCAACTGAACAATTGAGTGGCGAAATCTCAGCACCGCCCTCTAAATCCTATACGCATAGAGTGTTGATCGCAGCTCTTCTATCTAATGGAAAATCTAGAATAGAGAATTACCTCATATGCGATGATACTATTGCTACATTGAATGCGATAAGGGCTTTTGGCGCCGAGGTCAGAGTTGAAGGCAACTATCTAGAAATCACAGGGATTGATAACTTAAAAAATCCCAAGGAACCAATTGATTGCAGAGAGTCGGGAGCAACCCTACGTTTTATAATACCCATCGCTGCATTAGCTCCGGGGAAAACTATCATTAAGATGGCTCAAAGCTTAAGCAGGAGACCAATAAAACCCTTACTTGAAAGTCTCCGAGACTTAGGTGTTGAAAGTCGATATTTTGAGGGAGATTCAATTATAAGAATTTATGGAGGGAGAATAAGAGGGGGAGAAACTCGTATCAGAGGGGATATAAGCTCCCAATTTATTTCCGGACTTATCTTTGCGTGTCCAAAGGCTGAGACAAGCGTGGAAATAAACATCATAACACCCTTAGAATCAAAAAACTACGTTTTAATGACCGAAGAAGTTGTGAGAAAGCATGGAATTAGAGTCTTTATCTCAGAGAATTTTGAAAAGATAAATTTACCAGCTCCACAACGGTATAGCCCATATGACCATAAAGTTCAGGGGGATTTCTCATCTGCAGCTTACGTACTTACTGCGGCAGCTATAACATCCTCAGAGATTAGATTAACTGGTCTTTGTTCTGACACAAATCAAGGAGATAAAGAAATCGTTAATATTTTAAAACAGGCAGGCCTCAAAGTGGAGATAACGCGTGAATACGTCACAATTAGTGGGCAAATAGAGCGGCCTATTGAAGTAGATGCAAAAGATATACCGGATCTCGTCCCAGCATGTGCGGCTTTAGCTTGCTATGCGAATGGAATATCTAAGATATATAACGTAAAAAGGCTTAGATATAAAGAGTCAGATCGAGTAATATCGATATCTACTGAGTTAAGAAAAATGGGGGCAAAAATCTTCGTGGATGAGAATTGTTTAATAGTGAGGGGGCCTTGTGAAATGCACGGGGCTGTGATAGATCCCCATAACGATCATCGAATTGCCATGGCATGTTCAGCAGCGGCTTTGAGGGCAAAAGGTGAAACCAGAATTATCAATGCAGAATGTGTAAGAAAATCATACCCAAGTTTCTTCAAAGATCTAAGGTTATTAGGGGCGAATATCATTGGCGGCGAATTCAATTGGTAAAGAGTTTGTAATAACATGTTTCGGGGAAAGCCATGGTAAATGTGTAGGCGTCGTGGTGGATGGTTGCCCAGCGGGATTGCCTTTATCAGAGAATGACGTCCAGAAAGAGTTAGATAAGAGGATCCCTTCAAATTTAGAGATAGTTTCAGGACGGATAGAAAAAGATAAGGTAGAAATACTCTCCGGGATTTTTGAAGGGCATACCACTGGTGCTCCAATATGCATGCTTGTTTGGAATAAGGAGATAGAACCATCTGATTATGAAGAAATTAGAAATAAACCTAGACCCGGACATGCTGATTATGTTGCAAAGATTAGGTATGGAGGATTTAATGATTATAGAGGTGGCGGAAGATTTTCTGGCAGGATAACTGTAGCATTCTTAATGGCAGGGGCTATAGCGAAGAAGTTACTAAGCTTTTTCGGAATCGAAGTTTTAGCATACGCAAAAGCTATAGGCGGTATTGAGGTTAAAAAAACGCCATCAACAGAGGAAATCAGAGAGCGAACATATTTAAGCCCTGTAAGATGCCCCGACCTTGAAGTATCCAAGATGATGGAGGAATCCATCATTAGAGCAAAAAAAGATGGAGACAGCCTTGGTGGAATCATCGAATGCATTGCTTTGAATGTTCCAGCAGGCATAGGAGACCCAATTTTTGACGCATTGGATGCGGACATAGCCAAAATTCTTTTTACAATACCAGCAGTTAAAGGAGTCGAATTCGGGGCAGGATTCAAGACCGCAAAAATGAAGGGATCTGAAAATAATGACCCATATACGATAGTAAACGATAAAATTGTCACAACCACCAATAACGCAGGAGGAATTATAGGCGGCATATCTACAGGTATGCCCATAGTGGTGAGGGTAGCAATAAAACCCACACCATCTATCCTTAAAGAACAAAAAACCGTAGACCTATCCGAAATGAAGGAAACATCTATAAGGATTAGGGGGAGACATGACCCATGCATAGTTCCAAAAGCTGTTCCAATAGTAGAATCCGCTGTAGCAATAGTGATAGCTGATCATATGATCCGCGCGGGAGTAATACCAAAGGTGATAAAAAGAGGGGCGGATTAAGCTGGAAGAAATTATGGAACTTCGGAAAAAAATTGATGAAATCGACGAAAAAATTCTACACTTGCTTAAGGAAAGAATCGAAGTATCTATAAGGATAGGTACAATTAAGCGGGAGAAAGGGCTTCCTATAAGAGACGTAGAAAGGGAAAGGGAAAAAATGGAACAAATTACAAAAAAGGCAGAAGAGCTTAAACTCGATGTTGAATTTATAAAAAGCATCTATAAGAGTGTAATTGACATAAGTGCTCAAGCGCAAGAGACTTCCCACATTTAAAATTT
>JAGTRA010000014.1:4202-5290 GCA_018396935.1 Candidatus Bathyarchaeota archaeon | reverse complement strand
GTCATAAAGCATATAGCATAAATGATTTTTTAGACATAATTCTAGAAGCCAGTTTAGGAGGAACCAGATGCTTTACGACATCAACGAGAAAGTCATAAAACTTGAGAATGAAGGAAAGAAGATAATTAAGTTTAATTTAGGAGACCCATTCCAGCAAACACCGGAAGAGATTATTGAAGCTGCATACGAAGCAATGAGAAAAGGTAAAACAAAGTACGCTTCTTCCGCAGGAGAAAGAAAATTAAGAGAAGAACTGGCGAAAATGCATGGAGTATCCACAGACAATATAGTGATCACAGCGGGTTCAAAATGGGGAATTTATGCTGTTATGTACTTGCTATTGAGGGAGGGGGACAATGTAATAATTCCGACTCCCAGATGGACTGCTTATGATTTAACAGCTAAGGAGTTGGGTGCTAGAATAAAACTAATTAGAACGGAACTTGAGTCAGATTGGAGACTAGAACCTTCTGAGATTGAAGCACTAATAGACGATAGAACAAAATTAATTGTTTTAAATAACCCTAACAACCCGACCAGCAAAGTTATAGACGAAAATATTGTAAGGGAAATTGTCCAAATAGCAGAAGACCATGGGGGGAGGATTCTTTCAGATGAAGTTTATGCAGATATAAGTTTCGTAAAAGTTAAGAGTGTTCTCGACATGAGCAGTAATCACATAGTGGTGAGAAGCTTTTCAAAAACTTTCGCTATGACAGGGTGGAGGATAGGATATGTTATCGCAGATAGGGAATTAATTGACAAAATAATCAAGCTTAATCAGATAACTCTCACTAACATACCAGTATTTATACAGGAAGCTGCTTTGAAAGCCCTAGAGTTAAGGGAGCGAATAATAAGCCGAATTAGACGTGAATATTTAGAGAGAGCGGAGCTTGCATGCAAAATACTTTCGGACACAAAACTAAAATTCTCTAAGCCAGAAGCACCATTCTATGTTTTCCCGAAATGCGATGGACTTGATTCTGAAAAATTTGCTTTTGAACTTTTAGATAAAGGCGTTGCTATAGCGCCAGGGACAGCTTTTGGGGATTATAAAGAGTTTTTCAGAATTTCACTAACAGCTC
>JAGTRA010000014.1:0-4192 GCA_018396935.1 Candidatus Bathyarchaeota archaeon | reverse complement strand
AAAGGGGATTAAGAATTATTGCTGAGGCTTTTAAATGAAAGTAGCTATTATAGGCGCTGGAAGGATGGGCAAATGGTTTGCTAACTTGTTTGCTAAAGAGGGAATGCACGTAATATTATCTGATAAAGACAAGAGCAAACTTCTAAAAACTGCTGAAGAACTTAACGTTGAAGCGGCAACATGCAACTCTGAGGCCGTAAAAAGGGCAGATAGAATACTGATTTGTGTACCTATTGAGAATTTTGAGGAGTTAGTGGCGGAAATCCATCAACACATAAAACCTGGGCAGGAAGTTATGGATATATGTTCAGTTAAAGAAAAACCTGTGGAAGTAATGCATAGATACATCAAAAATGGGGTTGTTCTTGGCACACATCCCATGTTTGGTCCTGGTGTTAAAGACTTGAAAGATCAAAATTTTATATTGACGCCGACAAGACCTGAAGAGGAAGAGTTGGCCGAGAATTTTGGCAAATGGCTTAAGAGCAAGGGAGCCAAAGTTTTTAAGATGACGCCTACTGAACACGATAAATTGATGTCAATAGTAATAGGATTACCGTATTTTCTCAGTATAGTTGCATGCGACACGGTCTTAAGTCATGGCTATTTCAGTGAAGCCAAAAAGGTTGCGGGTGCCAGCTACAAATTTTTGATAACACTAGTTGAGGCCATAGTCTCCGAAGATGAGGAGTTTTCCGCGGGTCTTCAGATGAGCCTACCAGAAATGAATATTGTTGGAGAACTCTTCATAAAAAAGGCGATGGAGTGGATTGAAATAATAAAACAAGGGAGAAAACATGAATACGCCAGAAAAATAGGAATTTTAAAGGAAAGACTTGAAGTTACAGATCCGGAATATAAAAAGGCATATGAAGACATGTATAGGATGCTAGAAGTTCTTAAAAATAGAAGTTAGAATTTTCCATAGAAGCCGCAGGGTATGAACCTAAAATTTTAATAAAGTTTGTCTTATCCTTTATAGCCTCTAAAGCTTCCATACAATGTTTCTCAGTTCTGTGCCCTTCAAAATCTAGGTAAAAATTATATTCCCAAGGGGTTTGTTTTGTTGGTCTTGATTCAATTTTTGTTAAATTTATATTTCTCTTAGCAAATTCGCCCAGCACCCTATATAAAGAGCCTGGATATGATTTAATTGAGAAAATTATTGAGGTTTTATCTCTCCCAGTATAGGGAGCGTCGCTCTTACTCAACACGAAGAATCTGGTGTAATTATTGATGGAATCACCTATATCCTTTACTAAAACATTCATTCCATAGATTTTGGCAGCTCTCTCACTAGCTATCGCAGCAGCGTCAATTAAGCCCCTCTCTTTTATCATTTTAACACTACCTGCAGTGTCGAACGCCGGAATCACTTCGCAATTCAGTTTCTCAAGGAAGTTCCTACATTGAGCTAAAGCTTGCGGGTGAGAATACACAGTCTTTATATCGCTTAACCTCACCCCAGGGTGAGCTATTAGACAGTGTACTATGCGTATTATAGCTTCACCGCATACCTTGAGGTCGTAAACAAGGAAAAGATCATAAGTCTGAGTCACGCTGCCCTCTATGGAATTTTCAACCGGAACAACGCCATATTTGCATTCTCCATTTTCAACAAGTCTAAATACGTCTGAGAGATATCTACAAGGCTTAAGCTCAACAGAAGGCCCGAAATAAGAGTAAACAGCCATTTCACTATAAGCACCTATTTCCCCCTGGAAGGCCACATGCACCTTCATTATCTCTTAAGGCGCCTCCTAAGTAGGCACTTGTTTATTGCATCAATCATAGCTTCCACACTGGCTCTAACAATATCCTCGTTTACACCGCGAGCGGAAACAACATTTCCGTTTCTATCTTCAACTTTAACTATAACTTCAGCAACAGCATCCGAGCCGCCAGTAAGAGCTTCAAGGCGATATTCACTTAGTTTAACCGCAATAAGGTCACTTGTAACCTTTTGAATGGCCTTAATAGCGGCGTCGACAGGCCCCACTCCTGTAGCAGTAGATACATACTCTCGCCCTTCTATACTAAGCTTAACCGTTGCCGTTGGTATAATATTTATTCCAGTGACGACTGTTAGATCCCTTAAATCTACAGTTCTTTCTTCCTTTACAACTTCACCCATAACCGCTCTAGCTATGGCAAGCAGATCAGCGTCGGTGACTACTTTTCCTTTATCGCCAAGCTCTTTAACTCTTTTCACGATGACTTTTAACTGTTCTTCAGTGGGATGTATACCAACCTCTTCTAGCTGGGCTTTAATACCCTGCTTTCCCGCTAGTTTACCAGCTTCAAGGCGACGCTTTCTTCCAACCATTTCAGGAGTTATTGGCTCAAAAGTCGCTGGTTCAACCGTCACGCCGCGAGTATGTATTCCAGATTTATGGGAGAAAGCATTTTCGCCGACTATTGCCTTATTTGGTTGTATAGGAATACCAGTAAGTCTGGAAACAAGTTTAGATGTGCTATAAAGCAACTTAGTATTTATCCCCGTTTCATACTTATATAAAGCGATAAGAGCCATTACAACCTCTTCAAGGGCTGCATTCCCAGCCCTTTCACCAATTCCATTGACAGTTACATGAATTTGCGTTGCACCAGCCTCTACACCTGCTAAGGAGTTAGCTACAGCCATGCCAAAGTCGTTATGACAATGAACACTTATGGGGACTCTCACAACAGCTTTTATTTCTTCAATTAGGCTATACATACCCTTAGGGGTCATGACGCCTACCGTGTCTGGAATGTTTATCCTATCAGCTCCAGCATCTTGAGCAGCAAGACAAAGTTTCTTCAGAAAATCCAAGTCTGCTCTTGTCGCATCCATAGGCGAGAACTCACAGATTAACCCGTGATCCTTAATGTACTCTACGGCATCAACCGCCAGTTCAAGCACTTTCTCTCTAGTAAGCCCTAATGCGTACTTTATCTGCACATCAGAGGCTGAGATGAAAGTGTGTATGGAATCAACGTCACAATCTATAGCTGCATCGATATCCTCACGGGTGGTTCTGGCTAAAGCGCAGATCTCTGCCTTCAATCCAGATTTGGCTATTTGCTTTACTGCTTCTTTTTCACCTTCTGATGACATTGGAGAGCCAGCTTCTATGACGTCAACTCCCAAAAGGTCTAGTTGCCTAGCGATTTCTAATTTTTCATCCACACTTAGGGAAACACCTGGTGTTTGCTCACCATCACGAAGAGTTGTATCAAATATACGTATATAAATTGGCTTTGACAGCTACATCACCTATAGCTTTAGCCCCATAATCTCATCAGCTATTGCTAACCCCATTTCTATGGTGTTAGCTTTACCACCTAAATCAGGAACCACATTTCCCTTTTTTAGAGTTTGTATTATGGCTTCCTCCATGGCGTTTGCTGCAAGCAAGCACTTTGAGTCCTCATATTGTTCGCCAAGCCACTCAAGCATCATCTTAGCTGCAAGTATCATCGAACATGGATTTGCAGTCAGTTTCCCAGCCCTACTAGGAGCAGAACCGTGAATAGGTTCAAAGATCGCGAAGTTATCGCCTACATTTGCGCCGGGAGCCATACCTAATCCGCCAACGAGTTGAGCAGCCTCATCAGATAGGATGTCCCCGAACATATTCGTAGTTACAATCACATCAAATTCTTGTGGGGACTTAATTAAACGCATCGCTGCTGCATCCACATACTGCTCTTCGAATGTAATATCCGGATAATTTTTAGCAACCTCCCGACAGACGTTAGCAAATAAACCACAAGTTAGACGCATCACATTTGCCTTATGTATAGCAGTAACTTTTTTCTTTTTATTCCGCCGTCTTGCTATTTCAAAAGCTTTTCTAGCAATACGTTCTGAGCCTCTCCTAGTAATTACACGCACACAAAATGCAGCGTCCTCAACCGAGAACTCTATTCCACGATAAACATCTTCTGTGTTTTCTCTAACGAACACAAAGTCGATATCAGGTCTTAGAGCTGGGGTCGAGGGATAAGCCTTTATCGGGCGAATATTTGCATATAAATCAAACATAATCCTTAGTCTTACTATGACGTCAGCAGCGGTTTCGCCTACAGGTCCCTTTAGACAAGCGTGAGAATTCTTTATCTCACGAATAGTTTCTTCCGGAAGGGCTACACCTCGTCTATTATAACATTCATCTCCAGCTTCTGCCTGTACGATTTTAAGTTGTAA
>JAGTRA010000135.1 GCA_018396935.1 Candidatus Bathyarchaeota archaeon | reverse complement strand
GGTAAATGGTTCATTTTGTTCAGCCACCCAGCTGACTTTACTCCAGTGTGCACAACAGAGTTTGTTGCTTTTCAGAAAAGATATGAGGAGTTTCGCAAGCTTGGGTGTGAATTGATAGGTTTAAGCATAGACCAGGTTTTTGCGCATTTAAAGTGGGAGGAGTGGATTAAGGAAAACCTTGGTGTTGAAATCGAGTTCCCGATAATAGCTGATAACACAGGCGAGATAGCTGCAAGGTTGGGTATGCGCCATAAGCAAGCAGCTGGGACTCAAACGGTTAGAGCTGTTTTTATAGTTGATCCTAAGGGCATCATTAGGGCTATCCTCTACTACCCCATGGAGCTCGGCAGAAACATGGATGAAATACTTCGAATGGTGAGGGGCCTGCAGGTAGCTGATAAGGGTTACGCCATACCCGCAAACTGGCCGAATAATGAAATAATCGGTGACTGCGTAATAGTTCCACCAGCTAACACTGCAGACATGATAAAGAAAAGGAGAGAGCAGGAGAAAGCTGGAGAGATAAAGTGCATAGATTGGTGGCTCTGCTATAAAAAGTTAGAGTAAGCAATAACAGCCCCTTCATCTTTTTCTGAATAGCCAAAAACTAAGATTTCGCGGACAATTACAAGCTTTAGAATGTTACATTCTCTCAGGGGCAAAAATGCCTATAAGATTAAGGGCGTTTCTTAAAACTATCCGTACAGCATCCACTAGGGCTAATCTTGCATCGCTTAGTTCAACAGGCTCCGCTTTTATCACGGGGAAGGCATTATAGAACGTGTTGAATTTATCTGCGAGAGCGTTAGCATACTCAGCAATAATATTTGGCTTAAGCATGTCTGCAGCCTCTATGAATACTTCTGGAAACTCAGCTATAGCCAGCACTATCTCCCGCTCAAGTTTCTCCCTTAGAAGATCGTAGGATGCTCTTTCGGGTTTTCTCGCCGCCTTCCTAAGAATGCTACATGCCCTTGCGTGAGAATATTGAATGTAGGGCGCGCTATTTCTCTCAAAGTCCAGCACTTTATCCCACTTAAATTCGACAGGTTTAGCTGGATCTACGGCAATAAGTGCATAGCGGACTGCACCTATACCAATGATTTCGGAAACCTGACGTTTCTCCTCCTCCGATAGGTTCGGCGAACGTTTAGAAACTTCTTCATAAGCCCTCCTAATAGCCTCTTCAATAACATCATCAAAAGCTATGTATCGGCCGCGCCTACTTGACATTTTATAGCCGGGAAGGGTTACAAGGTTATATGCGAAATGTACAAGGTTATCTGCTTGTCTCCAATATCCAAGGGCATATAGCGCTACCTTTAATTGCATCTGCGCCAGAGACTGCTCCATACCAATAACGTTAATACATTTTTCAGCCCTTCCGAACTTCCATATAGTGTATGCTATATCCCTAGTAGTGTAGAGAGTTGTGCCATCAGCTCGCACAAGTGTGAGAGATGGAATCTCATAGCCCTCTCTAAGCCCAAGTTTACTCCAGAGACTTAAATCTCTAACCACTTTATTTGCATCAAATTCTAAAACCCCTCCCTGCATAAATACATAGGACGTCCTTTTCAGCATGTGTAGTACTTTACCCACAAGTCCACTCCACACAAATTCACTTTCCCAATCCCAAGAATCATATGTCACGCCAACACGGGTTAGAGTTTCCCTAAATCCTTCAAGGCAGAGTTGGCTTACTTCCCTAATTAATGCTCTAGCTTTTTCCTCACCAGCCTCATAAGCTCTATTAAGCTCATTTATTGCCTTTTCAGGGTCTTCATCTTCACTTATCTTTTGCAATAACTCATCAAATAGTTGGGGATATTTTTCTTTAAGTTCAGCTGCAACAGAAATCCATTCATCTATCTCCCGCTGAAGGCGAGGAGTCTCATCTTCCTTATTAAGAGCTCTAGCAGCTTCAAGCTCCTTCTTTAAGCGCTTTATTTCAACTAAACAGCTTGTTATCGTGTATATCTTCCCAAGGAAGTGATCTGGCTTCTCAGCCGGCTTTGGCCTCCCAAGCTTGTTATATCCATAAGCCAACACCGCTGTTTGCCTTCCTACGTCATCCACGTAATAATGTCTAGAAACCACATGACCCCTCGAGGATAATAATCTAGCGATGGAATCTCCAAGCATAGGGTTTCGAGCCTGACCGACATGTATTGGGTGAACTGGATTAACACTAGTATGCTCCACGATAATTCGCTGCGGCTTCTCCACCTTGATGAGGCCATAGTTTTCATTTAATTGCCTAGCGGATTCGATAACTATTGCTGAGAACTTATCAAAGTTAATGTGAAAATTTATGTAACCTCCACCAGCAACCTCCACTTTCTCTATAAGGGAAAAGGCAGCCTTATCCATGGATTCAACTATGCGATTTGCAAGTTGAAGCGGAGTCTCACAGGTTTCCTTAGCGATCTCAAAACATATTGATGAAGCTAATTGACCGAACTCGAAGACCGGTGGCTTTGCAAAATTCAATTGCTCAAAGCTCCTATCAGGAAAAACCTTTTCTAAGCTAGAGGTTAAGGCTTTTAGGCATTCACTTCTAAATTCCGCCATAGGGTTCTGCGATATCATTAATGTCACACCTGCTTGATTGGAAATATGAATTATTGTTATTGAACATTAATATATCTGGGTTCGGCGATAAAAAGCTATCAAGAAAAATTTACGGATGGTTTGGCTGTGGGAAAACCTAAGATAGTTTTCTCTAAGAAGTGTTTAGAGTACGGGTTATGGCATATTGAGGGACCTATGAGGGTTAAACGGGCTTATGAAATCTTAAAGGATCGGGGCTATGAATTTATTGAGCCTGAACCAGCTAGCGAAGAAGACATCCTTAGGGTTCATGACCCAGATTACGTTGACCGCCTTAAGATGGGACTTATTGAGGACCCTGACACTCCTGCTTATGAGGGAATTTATGAATATGCACGTCTCTCAGCTGGAGGCGCCATATTAGCAGCTATGATAAATGGTTTCTCCCTTATGAGGCCTCCAGGCCATCACGCTGGGAGGAGAGGAGCCGCTCTAGGGGCCCATACTCTGGGCTTTTGCTATCTGAAT
>JAGTRA010000134.1:2252-3091 GCA_018396935.1 Candidatus Bathyarchaeota archaeon | reverse complement strand
GCTGCCTATAGCTGCAGCCCAGGACTTCTCATTAAAGTTAAGGAAGCCGCAAACCAATTTGGTCTAGGAATTCACATTCACCTAGCAGAAGACAAGAAAATTTCAAAGCAACTTAAAACCAATTATAACCAAAGCGAAACTGAGTTCTTAAATAATTTAGGCATTTTTAACGAACAAACGCTTGCAGCTCACTGCATAGACTTGTCTCTTAAAGATTTACGTATCCTTGCAGATAAGGGTGTTAATGTGGCTTATGTACCTGTCTCTAACATGAAGTTAGGATTAGGCGTAGCCAGGGTTAAGGAAATGCTAGATTTAAAAGTTAATGTAGCCCTGGGAACTGACGGGCCAGCTAGCAATAATACGTTGGACATTTTTGAAACCATAAAGTTTGGGGCTTTATTACAAAAGCATGCTTATAGAAGCCCAACAGTCATTCGGGCGAATGAAGTTTTAAGAATGGCCACTATTAATGGTGCTCAAGCTCTTGGATTAGAGAAAGAAATAGGCTCTTTGGAGGTTGGGAAAAAAGCTGACATTATTTTAATAGATCTTTCAGCCGCTCACATTAGACCAATACATGATATATATGCAGCCCTAGTATATTCTGTCCGTGGAAGTGATGTAGACACTGTTATAGTTGACGGCAAGATACTTATGGAGAATCGACAATTGAAATACTTAGATGAAGAAAAAATAATTGCAAATGCTGAAAAACATGCGTTCAGATTGATTTCAAACAATTATTAATTCCAATAGCTGTATTATCACGGTGACTGATGAACCTGAAGAATGAAAACTTCAATAAATTAGCTACACGAATTTTGGATTTATGTAGA
>JAGTRA010000134.1:680-2098 GCA_018396935.1 Candidatus Bathyarchaeota archaeon | reverse complement strand
CTCTATAGGACTATGTTATGTAGAAAAATATGTTAGTGTTTTATTAGTAATTGATGGCTTTCAACCTCTTTTACTTAGCTACATAAGAGTAATCAACGGAAAATATGTACTCATTCAAGCAGTTGATAAAAAAATCTTTGAAAAAGATGTTCGAGAAGGCTTCTTAGGCGATGCTCTTGCTATTAATTTAGCTCTTCCATATGTGCCTGTTTACGGCAGAAAATATTTAGAGAACCTGGAAATTATGCTGAAGTATAGATTTCTATACGAACTTCTTGTAAATCTCATTCTCGAGTTTCCAGAGCTATCATCTGAGCTATACATAAAACCAGAATACTTCGTCGTAGAGGCCCTTACAAGTAGAGCGCGTCTATTTCCACTGCTCATATATGATGTTTCAAATTTCTTAAGTAAGAATTTCAGGGATGAAAAATTTAAATGCGTTCTAGAAGGCTATAATAAGGTGTTAAATATTCTGGAAAAGAAAGGCGTTATTGAATATTTAAATGGTTACATAAGAATCTCTTCAGACTTTGCAGATAAAGTAAAAACACGTAGGAATTACTTTATGAAAATATTAAAGTCGATTAATAGAGCGTTTCTCCTGCTAACATTTGGTATTTTGCCTCAAGTCTTCAAGCTTCTATCTCAAAGTCAAGCCCTTAAGTTATTCCCTTTAAGAGATAATGAGCAACAATACATGCTTGAGGATTCAAAAGCTTACTTGTTTATCTCCACTGCCAATGGGTTAACTTCAATAGCAACAAGCTTAGGTTTGGAGAATCTTGCAAAAAAAGCTTTATCTGCAGATTTAAATGAATTAAACGTGGAAAAGATAGGTGGAATTTTTAATGACGTCTACTTAGTAAGGGCGGCACGAAATGGGAATGAAAAGAAGGTGGTTATTAAAAGTTTTAGGGATTGGACGGGATTTAAATGGGTTCCACTAAGCCTGTGGACTATAGGAACCAAAAACTTTGCTCTCTCGGGACGGAAGAGACTTGAAAAAGAGTGCTCTATAAACCGCTTTTTATACTCTAGGGGTTTCGCCGTTCCGATGCTTATTGGCATGAACCCGGCTGGGAAATTAGTTTGTATGGAATACGTTGAAGGAGAAACCATTGAGAAAGTGGTAAAGCGGATTATGCGAGGGGAATCATCTGAAAAAGATATTGAGAAGGATTTAAAGGTAATCCGTAGAGTGGGCGAAAACATGGCCAAGATCCACGCGTTAGGCATAACTTTGGGAGATACAAAGCCTGAAAATATGCTTCTTGCAAAAGATGGAAGAATATACTTCCTAGATCTTGAACAAGCCTCAAGAAATGGCGACAAAGCCTGGGATGTAGCTGAATTCCTTTACTATTCTGGCCGCTACACCCAGATGTTTGACGGAATAGAACGGGTTAAATTAGTAA
>JAGTRA010000134.1:0-670 GCA_018396935.1 Candidatus Bathyarchaeota archaeon | reverse complement strand
TTTAGAATTCATCAAGGGCTATATAGAGGCTGGAGGAAGCGAAAAAACAGTTCGAGAAGCTGGAAAATCTAAATATGCTAGGGTTTTTGTTCCTTTAGTTTTGCCGCATGTGATAATTACTATTTCCAAGATGTGTCAGAAATTTGAAAGGTGATGTAGTGTGGCAAGACCTGACACGGCTATCATTTTTTATGGTGGGGTTGACGAAATTGGAGGAAACAAAGTTTTAGTAAAGGACAGAGATGTTCAAGTTTTCTTTGATTTTGGCATGTCTTTTAACCTCAAAAGGAAGTATTACTCACCGCCATTGCTTTCTCCAAGGAGTGAAAAAAGCCTTATAGAACTTGGAATCTTGCCTAAAATTGACGGAGTATATTTCTTCGATAAGGGGGAAGCGCAAGTTAATGCTGTTTTTATATCTCACGGCCATATGGATCATTCAGCCTACTTGTCATTTATAAAACGCGAAATTCCTGTGCATTGTGGGGAAACAACCAAGCTCATACTTCAAGCTTTTGGGGAAGTTAGAAAAACAGATCTAGAGTTTAATGTAGATGACATAAATTTCAGGTCCTTTAGAACTGGAGATAAAATAAACATAGATGGGTTAGAAGTTGAGCCCATTCATGTGGATCATTCCGTCCCGGGAGCCTATGGCTTCATTATTTAC
>JAGTRA010000133.1 GCA_018396935.1 Candidatus Bathyarchaeota archaeon | reverse complement strand
AATATCATCTGGTGTTTGGATTCCACTCTCGCTAACAACCAATTTTCCAGCATTTTTAACTTGAGAAAGGATTAGTTCAGTAACCTTTAAGTCAACTTTTAAGGTCGCTAAATCCCTATTATTGATCCCAATAAGGTCTGCCTCGGTTTCAAGAGCAGCGTTAAACTCCTCTTTCGTATGAATTTCCAAGAGCACCTCAAGCCCTAAATCATGAGCCTGTCTAATCATCTCCTTCAGCGGCTTCCTTCCATAACCACGCTTAAACACTTGATATATAAGTAGAACAGCGCTCGCTCCAGCAGTAGAGGCAGCCTCCAGTTGAATTGGGTCAAGGACTATGTCTTTCATTAAAACTGGAATCTCCACATTTTCACACACTTTTGCTAAGGCCGCTAAGGATCCGCCAAAATATTTAGGCTCAGTTAATATGGATATGCCTACTGCGCCGCCTCTTTGCATAGCCTCTGCAACCCTTACGGGATCACTAATATCCCTAATCTTACCCTTAGATGGTGATGCTGGCTTTATTTCAGCGATGATAGCTGCATGCTTACACCCTAAAATAGCCTCCAAAAGGCTTCTCCGCCCCTTAGCCCCATAGCCCAAGCCTACTTTATAGTATCCTGAGGCTACAGTTTTCATGGCGTCAGAAACAAGGATATCGAGGTAATCAGCAGCCATATTTGATCTCCAGCTCTTCAAGTTTTTCCCCTTTAGATCCACCGCAGAAGCGGATTAGTTCTTTTAACTTCTTGTATGCAGCGCCACTTTTAATAGACTCTTCAGCAAGCTCCATGGCATAGCTAAAGTCCTCAGCTTTTCCAGCTACTATAATTCCGGCGGCAGCATTTATGAGAGCTATGTCCATTTTTGGGTCGCCCCTACTAGTTAATCCAGCTAATATTTTGAAGGTTAACTCAGCACTCTCCTCAGGATTTAACCCTGTAATATCTTCGGGAGAAGCTTTTTTGACGCCTAAATCCTCAGGGGTTAACTCCATGATTTTTACTTCGCCATTTCTAAGCCAAGCTACCCTAGTTATGCCGATAGTTGATATTTCATCAAGCCCATCCAGCCCATGTACCACCATAGCCTCCTCTAAACCTAAGCCCTTTAGAACCTCAGCAATCTTCTCCACAAGTGAGGCTTCGTAGACTCCTATAACTTGAGCCCTAGCATTTGCAGGGTTGGTTAATGGACCAAGTATGTTGAAAACGGTTCTTATACCTAGCTCCTTTCTGATGCTGGCAACGTTCTTCATAGCTGGGTGAAAGATCGGAGCAAACATAAAGCCTATACCTATTTTTTCGATGGCTTCCTCAACCTTTTCGGGCTCAATGTTAAGGTTGAGCCCAAGCTTCTCTAAGACGTCAGCGCTTCCACTCTTACTCGTAACTGAGCGATTTCCATGCTTAGCTACTGGAATCCCTGCTCCAGCAACAATGAAGGCGGCTGTGGTGCTTATATTAAAGGTTTTTATTTGGTCGCCTCCAGTCCCGCAGGTGTCTACAAGGCGCCCGCTAACTTTGGGGCTTATTCTTCTGCAGAATTTCCTCATTACTGAGGCAAAGGCCACTATCTCCATAACGGTCTCTCCCTTCATCCTTAAGGCTGTTAGAAAAGCGCCTATCTGCGCAGGTGTAGCTTCGCCAGACATTATTGATTCCATAGCCATGCATGCCTCTTCATAGGATAGGCTGTGGCCTCCCACAATCTTCTTAATGGCTTCCTGTATCATTTTCAACACCATAAATGAAGTTTTCCAAGATCTTTCTACCATCTTCCGTCAAAATTGATTCCGGGTGAAATTGCACTCCTTCAATAGGGTAATAATTGTGTCTAACACCCATAACTTCACCATCATCCAAGGATATAGCGGTGATCTTAAGGCATCTTGGAAGCGTAGATGCATCTGCTACTAGGGAGTGATATCGAGTGGCGCGAATCGGATTCTTTATACCTCTGAAGATGCCCTCTCCGTCATGTCTTATCAAGCTGGTTTTACCATGCATTAACCGCTTAGCTCTAATAATCTTTCCTCC
This sequence comes from Candidatus Bathyarchaeota archaeon, assembly GCA_018396935.1. Lineage (GTDB taxonomy): Archaea > Thermoproteota > Bathyarchaeia > Bathyarchaeales > Bathycorpusculaceae > DSZD01. The sequence continues at coordinate 1,104 of JAGTRA010000133.1, read as the reverse complement.
AAAAACATGAACTATGCCCTGATGCCCAAGGCAAACTCCTAAAGTCGGCGTTTTAGGGCTAATATACTTTAAAATCAGGTTACAAACTCCAAAGTAGCGGCTCAGTTCAGGTGTCCCGGGTCCTGGTGAAATTACTATCCTATCAGGTTTAAGCCTTAAGGCTTTCTCGAGAGTTAACTCATCGTTTCGGTATACTATGGGCTTAGCGCCCAGCTCTCCAATGTATTGAACAAGATTGTAAACAAATGAATCATAATTATCTATAACTAGAACCTTCACAAGTTTCCGCCTCCAGAAGCCATTTTTAAAGCCTTGATAAGGGCGGAGGCCTTACATTCCGTTTCAAACCATTCTTTTTCAGGAATAGAGTCAGCTACTACCCCAGCTCCAGCTTGGATGTAGCCTTCCCCATCCCTAGCTATGAGGGACCGTATGGTTATAGCGAAGTCTGCATTCCCGTTATATGAGAAGTAGCCTACAGCTCCAGCATATGGTCCTCTTCTAGTTGGCTCCAGCTCCTCAATTATCTCCATAGCTCTTACTTTAGGCGCACCTGAAACTGTCCCTGCTGGAAAAACAGCCCTTAGGGCATCATAACAGCTACATTCTTTTCTAAGTTTGCCAGTAACTCTCGAAACTATATGCTGAACATGGCTGTATTCATAAATTTGCATGAACTCTGGAACTGATACTGTTCCATACTCAGAGACACGACCAATATCGTTTCTAGCTAAATCAACAAGCATCACGTGTTCAGCACATTCTTTTTGATCTGTTAATAATTCACGTTTTAGAGCCTCGTTCTCATCTGGATCATCAACGTGAGGGCGTGTGCCTGCTATGGGGAATGTCTCTACAACCCCATTTTCCACCCTCACAAGCATTTCCGGGCTTGAGCCTATGATTTGTCTTGGGCCCATCTTAATGTAATACATGTAGGGCGACGGGTTAATCCTCCTTGACGCCTTATAAGAGCCTATAAGACTGCCGCTAAAGCTAAAGTTGAAACGCTTTGATAAAACAACCTGAAATACGTCTCCAGAAGCTATGTAATCCTTAGCATGCACTACCATTTCTTCGAAGCAGTCCCTACTCATGTTAAGC
>JAGTRA010000132.1 GCA_018396935.1 Candidatus Bathyarchaeota archaeon | reverse complement strand
AAAATTGATGAATATTTATTCAAATCCTCTGCTAAACTTATGTTATTAACTATTCTATGAATTGCGTCTCAAAATTTATTAAAGGATATAGGAAAAGAATTACTGATACTTATGCAAGTTGAAGTTGACCGTAAGACTGTTGAGATCCTGAAAATTCTCAGCGAGTTTAGTGAACCAGTTGGTGCGAGAATAATAGCCCGGAAACTTAGGGAAAGGGGATATCAACTTGATGAGCGTACAGTAAGATATCACCTCAGAATTCTGGATGAGAAGGGATTTACAAGAAATCTTGGCTATGCTGGTCGTGTAATAACCGAAAAGGGGCTGGACGAAATAAGAAACGCCCTAGTAAAGGATCGGATAGGTTTTATAATCACAAAAATTGAATCCTTAATTTTCAGAATGAATTTCGATCCTGAGAAACTAAAAGGCAAAGTTGTTATGAACACAGCCTTTATAGACAAGAAGTATCACGATGAAGCATTAAAGGTGATAAAAAAAGTTATACGTGCTGGATTTAGCGTCAGCCCCTACCTTAAGGTGGTCGAGGAAGGCGAGTCTATAGGTGGCCGTGTTGTCCCAGAGGGAAAAGTCTTAGTTGCAACCATGTGCAGCATAACATTGGATGGCATCCTCCATCACTCAGGGATTCCTGTTTCGCCGAGATTCGGAGGAGTAGTACAATTTCTAGAGAGGAAACCCATTAGATTCACCGAACTTATCGAATACTCTGGCTCAACCCTGGATCCTTTAGAACTTTTTTCAGCTAAGGGTCTAAGTAGAGTGATAAATGTCGTTGAATCGGGAAACGGCTATATCCTCGCAAACATACGTGAAATTCCTATGGACGCATTACAAAAGGCGAGGGAGAAACTAAAGCAAGTAGAGGAAATCGGCATTCGTGGAGTTCTAGCAATTGGCCAACCAAATATGCCCATATTGGGGGTTCCAGTAAGCATAAACAAAGCTGGCCTAGCTTTTATCGGCGGAATGAACCCCCTCGCAGCGCTCAGCGAATTGGGAATTCCCATCGAGAGTAAAGCTATAGACTGCCTAATGGAATTTGAAGAATTGTTACATGTAGATGAAATATAGCGGTAATAGAAAGGGTTAAGTATTTGACTCTAGGAATTAGGTAAGTAATTTCCTAGGTGATCTAAATGTCCGGAAGGGAAGTCCTTCAAAACTCCTCATACCTAGATGGGAAGTCAACGACAGGTACGATGACAAGGGTTCGGGATACTAGCAGCATTAGCGGAATGTGCCCCATATGTCTCTATGATTGCCCTGTAATATGCCAGATAGCTCTTTCAGCTTTCCGTGGTAGAGAAGCAATATACCCTATACCAAAATACTTTGGATATAGTACCGCTGGAGCACTAAAGGACTTTGGTCTAGATTGGTCTCACTTTAATATACAGGCGAGTCTTCGTGGAGCTGAGGGCGTGGAACCAGATCCTGATAAGGCAATATTTCCAGCAGCCTCGACAGAAACTGTTGTAGGCGGTATACCTCTAAAGTTGCCTATTCTCATAGGCGCATACGGCTCAACGGATGTAGCTAGGCTTAACTGGGAAGGATTAGCCATCGGCGCTGCAATTTCAGGCATTGGCATAATAGTTGGTGAAAATGTATGTGGTGTGGATCCAGAGGCTCAAATAACTAATGGAAAAGTGACTTACTCAAAGGAGCTCGAACGTAGGGTTAAATCATTCCGAGAATTCTGGGACGGAAAATACGGAGACATAATCGTACAGACAAATGTTGAAGATCAAAGACTTGGCGTAGATGTATACGCAATATCAAAACTTGAAGTGAACTGTATTGAAAGAAAGTGGGGGCAAGGTGCAAAAGCTATTGGCGGAGAAATCCGTGTAAGAGATCTACAAAGGGCTATTCAACTCAAGAAACGCGGCTATATAGTAATACCGGACCCTGAGGACCCCAATGTTCAAGAAGCATTCAAGCAGGGAGTTTTTGACTCCTTTGAAAGACATAGTCGTGTTGGAATGCCGACGGAAAAAAGCGTAATTGAAGATGTTGAGTGGCTCAGAAGCCAGGGTGCGAAAAAAGTCTCATTGAAAACAGGAGCCTATAGACCGGCTGACGTAGCTTTTACAATGAAGATAGCCTCAGAGGCAAAATTCGACTATGTAACCTTTGATGGGGCTGGTGGCGGAACAGGTATGAGCCCAGTGCCAATGATGGATGAAATGGGCATACCAACAGTTTATCTGGAAGCCATAGTGCTAAAATGCGCTCAAATTCTCAAAAGGAAAGGGAAATATGTACCAGACATAGTGATGGCGGGAGGCTTTATAGAAGAAACTCAAATTTATAAAGCGATCGCTCTTAGCAATTTTGGTGATGGTCCAATAGTTAAAGCAGTTGTTATGGGCAGATCTCCATTAACTGCTGTAATGAAGGCAAAATACTTTGTAGAACTTGCAGAAAAAGGAAAACTTCCACCTAAATTTGCTCAAGAATATGGTGAGACACCAGAAAAGTTCTTTAGATGCACATCTGAACTTAAAGCTAAATTTGGCGAGAAATTCAAGAATATACCCTGGAGCGCTGTTGGGCTATACAGCTACCTCCAGGACAGAATTGGAGTAAGTCTACAACAACTTCTAGCAGGCTCAAGAAAGTTCAAGTTAAACCTAATAAACAGAAACGATCTCATGGCATTAACAGAACGAGCATCAAAAGTTACAGGTATACCAATGCCTCATGAATGCGAACTAGACGCGATAGAACAAATTCTTAACTAACAATACACTTTTTTTAAATTTTTCCCTAAAAATTGTAATTTTTAAAGACGACAACTTTACTGTATCCTTAAATGGCAAGGTTTATATGTGATTGTGAAAATATAATAGGAAATCACTTACCTATATCCTAGTGATGCATATGTGCTCAAAAGCCATTGAAAAAGATATTAGCGCGTGTGGTTTATGTGGGATCATTAATGAAGAAGGTTTTTCAATTGATGGAGAAACAGTATTACGATTTATTTCAGCCATGAATGAGCGGGGTAATGGATTAGGGGCTGGTTTTGCTGGTTATGGAATATACCCGGAGTATAGGAATTACTACGCCCTTCATTTAATGTACTATCATCACAGATCTAGAGAAACAGTTGAGCAACTAATTGACGAAAATTTCGAAATGGAG
>JAGTRA010000131.1 GCA_018396935.1 Candidatus Bathyarchaeota archaeon | reverse complement strand
GGGAATACGAAGCCCTAAAGATGCTCACCCTGAGAAAAGTCGCCGTTCCAAGCCCCATAAGTCAGAATCGCCACGCTATAGCTATGAGCGCCATAGAGGGGGCAGAGCTTGCCGAATGCAATGAAATTCCAAACCCTAAAAAGGTACTTATGGAAATTCTCCGAAATGTTAGAAAAGCGTACTTAGAAGTTGGCTTAATTCACGCCGACTTAAGCGAGTATAACATAATCCTAAAACCTGATATGCGTATTCTCATAATTGATTGGCCTCAATATGTTACCCGTGAACACCCAAATGCCATGGAACTGCTGAAGCGCGACATAGAAAATACTCTAAGGTTCTTTAAGCGTAAACACATTTTAGAGGCTAATTCTCAAATAGCACTTGATTATGTGACTGGCAGGATTAGCAGGCTTAGACTTTAATGGAATCCAACATTATATAGAGGATGTTGTTGCCCCGCAGCAATACATTTCCATAGTTAGCTATAGGCTTCTCATCCTGACACTCAACAGCTCCCTCCAATAAAATATTCATATGACCATCACATCTGATCATTTTCCCGCGATATTCGCAACCATTCTTGAGAACCACAGTAATATGCGAATTCACCTGTTTTACAAGAACATTCAAAGGTTTCTTACTCGGCTCCATGCAAACACCCAAGCAACTTAAACTCTACCCTAATCACAAAACTACTCCATAATAAAAGTTTTATGAAGAATAAACAACCAGAAAACTCTAAAAATTCATTCAACAAAGCAGGCGATAATGTTTAGAATGGAAAAAACAAACACCCAAGTGGGCTGGAGGTTAACAGAGAGATGCTTCATAAGGTTAGGACTAGCGTCTTTATAGACAGGGAAATCCTCGAGAAAGCCAAGAAACTTGGATTAAACGTTTCACAATGCTGTGAAAATGCTTTAAGGCTTTATATACAAGCAATAGAAAGCTCTAATTCGCAAATTACCAAGAATGAATCCTCAAAAGAGAATTCAGAGAATCCAGAAGCTTTAGAAATGGGGAAGAGCCCAAAAGAGAAGTTGGTCGGGCGGGCAGGATTTGAACCTGCGACACTCCGGTTTCTGTACGCTTGGTAGGCTGATTGACGCCCACCATAGGCGGGCGTCTACAGCTTCTCCGCCAGCCAGCTACCTGAGCTGGCTCGGAAGCTCTACCAAGCTGAGCTACCGCCCGACAAGAATTCTAAAGAATATAATTCTAGATTTATCTTTTTCGAATCGCTAAAACAGCACTAACGTCTTTGTTTTTTAAGCGACTATATTGATGGTTTTGCTGCATTATTTTCAGTGACATTATGCCGTAGGGCGATTGAGAGGCATTGAAATAGATGCTTGTTAACGCTTTAGAGGATCCCATAGTGGTTTCAAAATCAAAGTTATGTGGGATACGTAGGAGAAGATTTTTATTGATTTCATTTTTATCCTGAAAGCTTATGGTTGAAGAGTCTGAGGGAGTTCTACGAACCTATGGAGCAGTAGATAAGCATAGGGATAGAATTTTAAATGGTCCGATAATTAGGACTATTTTCTGGCTCGGTTTACCCCCCTTATTAAACCAGCTGATAATAGTGGCATACAATATCGCGGATGCATATTGGCTAAGCCAATACAGCGAAATTCTCGTTGCTGTTCCAAGGCAAGTTTGGCCGGTCATGTACCTTTTTCACTCAGCCATGAATGCCTTAAATGCAGCTTGTTTAGCTATGATTGCTCAATATGTTGGAGCTAAAGCGTATGATAAAGCAAGCTTAGAGGCTTCGCGCTTTTTCACCCTCTCTTTTATAGTCGGCGGGATTTTAGGTTTAACAATCTTTGTTTTTAGGAATTTAATATTTATGTGGATAGTGGCTACTCCACCGGAAATTTTTGAAGAGGTTATGGCATATTCTGGAATTATAGCGTTAGACATATTCCTAAACTATGTAGCCGTAATTTATACGACAATCCTACAAAGTTTAGGCGACACAAGAAAACCTGCTATAGTAAATGTGTTCGCTGTAACGGCTAATATTACTCTTGACCCATTCATGGTTTTGGGTATAGGTGGATTTCCTAGATTAGGAGTTTTAGGAGCCGCGTTAACGGACGTTTTTGGGAAGATTATATCTATAACTGCTCTGTCTTACATCCTTAGAAAGCATTATCAAGCTATTAGGATAAACTTTACAGGAAACATGAATTTTAAATGGCTCAGGATTATACTCCAAGTAACCTTACCTATTCTTGCAATGGGTGTTACTAACGGTTTTGCCTTTATAATACAGCTTAGACTGGTTAATATTATGGGGGTAGCTGTAGCCGCAGCCTTCTCCATAGGCTTCATCGTCATAGATACTGTTAACTCTGCACTTTGGGGACTTAGTGGAGCACCAGCTATAATGATTGGGCAAAACTTAGGTGCTGGAAATTCTGAAAGGGCAAAAGAAATAGCTTTAAAAGGAGCGACAGTAATTTTCTCCATCGTAGCCTTAACTGCAGCCGCTTTATATCCCATCAGGGCTTGGATAGCTGACGTTTTCGCAGATGACCCAATGATAATAAGAGAAACAATACTTTTCCTAGATGTATTGCTACCAGCTCTACCATTTTTCGCCTTGTTTATAAGCGCGATGTCAGCAGGCAGAGGGTCAGGCCGCACACTGTTCCCAACAATCCTTGACATAGTGAGACTTTGGATTTTTAGGCTAGGACTCGGCTATGTCCTAGCTTTCCCCGTGGGTTTAGGCCCCTTTGGGATATGGCTAGCAATATCCATAAGCCACATAATAGGAGGCATAGCTGCCATCCTATGGTTAAAATATGGAAGTTGGGCCAAAGCCATAATAAAAAGCTAAAAATAGAATGGAGAAAAATAAAGTCCTTCACTTATTTTCGGTAGACTTTAAAATTTAAAAATTCCAAAAAATGAGAAGTAAAAAATAATATGATTGAGTTGAGGGTTAACCTTGGGTAAAGCTGAATATAAGGTAGCTGGAGGAAAATTGATCAGAACAACTGTTACAGTAGAGAATGGTATAATAAGGGACATTAAATTAACGGGAGATTTCTTCATGCATCCTGAAGATTTCATTGAAGAACTTGAAGAGACCTTAAGGGGAGCACCGTTTAATGAAAAAGTGATAGTAGAGCATATAAAGACTCTAGCAAGCAAGAGAGGG
>JAGTRA010000130.1 GCA_018396935.1 Candidatus Bathyarchaeota archaeon | reverse complement strand
AGCCTACTATATGGCTCGAAAAGCTGGTATTCTATATCCGTACATAGGAAATGTCCCAGGTCACAGGTATGAGAGCACCTATTGCCCGAACTGCGGAGATCTCCTCATAAAGAGGTATGGGCATTACATACTTAAGTATAGAGTAACACCAGAAAAGCGATGCCCGACTTGTGGAAATAGTATTCTAGTAACAGGTTATTACATGGGGGATAAAATCCAGAAAAATATTGGTGCTTGAGTGAATTCTGTTGCGCTTTTTTCTTTATGATGTTCTTAATTGCTTTAGCAGCTCCTCTAGTGATAAGCCGCTCTCTTTTGCCTTCCTTATCAGCGCCTCCAACTCAGCTGTGAGTTTCGCTTTCTCTTCAGGCTCAACGCCAGGTGCTGGAACTTTAAAAGAGTCAATAGACTTCATTTCAAAAACTTCAACATGGGCTGAAATAGGTTTAAACTCCTGATTTGGCCCAACTTCATATTCAATAGCCAGCCTAGCTGGCTTATCAGCCGCTCCTCGAGAATTAACTTGCTCAATTATCTTTCTAGAAAACTCCGCCCAAGCCTTCTTGTTTAACTCCTTAACATTATCGGATGCACGGGAGTAGAAAGTCGCATAAAACCATCGTTTAGCCTTAAAGATGGCTCCCTTGCATGTTAAAGAGAGACTAAACCTTTGAACAGGCATGGTTCACACCAAAAAGACTATAGGTTAAATACAATTTAAAAACAACGCTTGTAAACAGCTATCCCTTAAAGAATCACCATCTTCACATTTTTACAACTCTATTAATGCCTATTTCCTTGAAACTAGAATGTAGAAGCTATCATAATCAATTCTGTAGAATTAAGGCTATTTTTCATGAGTAAAAGTGAGCGGTAAAAGTAACATGAAGTGTTGAAAGCGCCGCCGGTCGGACTTGAACCGACGACCGACTGGTTAACAGCCAGCCGCTCTACCGGTCTGAGCTACGGCGGCACCGCTTTCTAAATGTTTGAATTTAGTTATGGCGTATTTAAGCTTATTCTGTTTCCATGTTGAAGTTTCAATAGTTATTCCTGCCTTGACTGCTTTATGTTCTATTATTCTGACAAAGAGAGTGTAGAGGAGCCTCAAGGGCTTAGCATACCATTTTCCAACAAAAGATATCCCTATGAGGTCGTCTATCCATCGGAAGTCATGCAACAAGCACCTTACTAGAAGCTCTTTATGGAGCTCTGTCATTTGGGTCTCTTTAAACCAATTCTCGTTTTTGAGTTTCCCCATAGGTACAAAGAATAGGGGCACTATGAGGCTACGAACGTTTTTTAAGTCATCTATAAGCTCTATGGTCTTTATCAGGTCATTTTCCGTCTCCTCAGGGACTCCAACTATTAGTGTACAGGCTGGAATTAACATGTGATCGTGCATTAATCCCATGCCTATGCGAACAACCTCTGGCCACTGTTCAGGCTTAAAGGGATGCGCCTTGGCTGGCATAATCTTTTTAGCAAGCTCTGGGCTACCCGTTTCTATTCCAACTTCAGCACCCCACCAATCCTGCCTTTGCCGAATCATCTCAGATAATCTTGCGAAAAGCCCTGGTTTTAGGGCTACACTCGCTAGAGAACAGTGGCTCCAGCTTAACCCTCCAGAGCACTTTTTCACTACAGCTTCATGTAGCTTAATGAGCTTTTCATCCTCTGGGTATGTATTTCTCGATCCATAGAGCATGACGTCTTCTGCATGTAGACAGGCTCCCATAGTGTAGCCTTCCCGCTGGTTGACATCTATCTCTTGGAGGATTTTGTCAATGGGATACCATCTTAACGGGCGTAAAGTAACACTGCAGAATTTACATCCTCTACAGCAACCCCTGCCTATCTCCACAAGACCATTTATGGATGGGTGAACGATAGTGGGGATTTCTTCTAAGGTTGGCGTTTCCTCAATGCCTACCTCATAATAGGTTGGTAACTTGTCTCCATTAATGGCATTACGCACTATTTTGCCGATAACTTTCTCCGCTTCGCCCTCTATGATGCAATCAATCCCATAATCTCTAATAAATTTTGGCCTATACCTAAATTGCCAAACACCTGGGCCTCCAATAATAATTCTTAATCCTTGCTTTTTCGCCGCCTTAATGCTTGGGTCATCTAAGAGACGCCTAAAATAATAGGCTAGAAATGGCTCTTTCTTTAAGATCGCTGCAAAAGTGCTTGAAGCTGGACCGAGACCAAAGGGGTCCATTACATAGATGCCGAGAACCTTAGCCCCATTTATGTAATGGCTTAAATGAGAAGGATCAACAGTTAATACGTCAAAGCCTTCCATAAGGAGCTGTGCTTCTATTTTTCTCAAGCCATATGGGGCTGCTACCGGAATGCCTTCTTTCTCCTCTATAGGTGGGAAAAATAGAAAACTGTAAAGCCAATCTGGAATTACGTTGGGGGGAGCGCAGGTTCCGAAACCTATGAATTCGTTATGGTGGTAATCACTCATTAGCGTACGATCCGCTGTTAATATTATGTCAGCCACAGCCTTCCCCCTTTGGCTTTGGTAGAGCGTATGTTTAGAATGTTCTAAATTTTGATATATCTAAATTTAGCTTACCCTTAAACTTTACGATCGATTTTTTACGTCAAATTAGTGAACAGCTTTTCCCTTTTCAATGAGGTCGAGGACAAACTCACGGATCGACCTTGTGAAAATTTCCCTTATCCTATTTATAAGCTCCTCACCTTTAGCTGTGAGTGAGTAGTGCTTAATTCGCCTCTTACCCCTTTGAACCCACTGGCTGCTGGCGAACCCTTCTTCCTCAAGCCTATGCAAAAATGGGTAGATTATACTTGGCTTAAGCGTACGTCCAGTAAGTCTCTTAAACTCAACAATTATCTCATATCCATGTCTAGGCTTGTGATAAAGAAGCCATAGGATTATAGGCTTTTCAAGACCCCTAAGGAATCCATCAGCGATGTTGACCATATACCTCAAAAGACATTTAACATCTGATATATCAATTTTCTGAGTGAGAAACGATTAAGCGATGTACCCTGAATTGAATTCCAAAAGGGCGGATAGGAGATAGTATGGTGGAGTTGGAGAGGGATCTTATAAAAGCGACAATTAGGGGGTTTAGCAGAGTCATAATCCTATGGCTTTTAAGCCGAAAGCCCATGTCAGGATATGCTATAACAAAGGAGTTA
>JAGTRA010000129.1 GCA_018396935.1 Candidatus Bathyarchaeota archaeon | reverse complement strand
GTATCACCAGTGCCAACACCATACAAGACAGTGAAATGATGACCGAATTTATTATCCCGGTTTTCCAGTAACCACCAGTTATCTCTATCCAGTGTCCAGCATAGAAATCGGGCACTATCGCGCCTTCGTTTATTCGGGGCTTAGTTGATATTGACACTGAGAATGTAAAGTACACTGGGAGTATAAATGCTGCAATGACCACGGCCAGGATTATTGCAGTAATTATGGAATATAGTTTCACTTTCATTACTCAATCAACCCCCTGCCACGTGTAAGCACGATTATCATGAGCCAGCAAAGCATTATAACTATGAAGAGGAATGTCAGAGACATTGCTGAAGCATAGCCAATGTTCCATTGCTCAATACCTACTGTTCTAATGTACTGAGTGATGTATTCCGTTGTCAGCGAGGGGCCACCACCCGTTAAGATGTAAACTTCATCAAAGATTTTGAGCGTATCTATTAGTCTTAAAAGGCAAATGAATGTTATTGGGAATGTCAATTGCGGTAATTCAACATATTTAAATATTTGCCATCGCGTTGCGCCTTCCACTCTGGCGGACAGGACGTAGGTTTCTTCAATTGCTGAAACCGCAGCCAGCGATACTAGGAAAACTAGCCCGGTCCAGTGCCATACATCCATTAATACGACAGTTCCAAATGCGTGGAAGGCGTCTCTGAATGGGTCATATGTTATACCAAACACTTTTAAGATGTTGTTCAAGATTAGGCCGATCGGCCCATTGCTTCTAGCCATAAGTAGCCACATCATGCCGATGGTAACCGCTGGAAACAATGTTGGGAGGATTATCAGGGCAGAGATAACTCCGCTTATCCTTCCAGGTTTACGTAACAAATATGCAAGCCCAAGCCCAAGCGGGATCTCTATGGCTAAACACACTCCCACTAGGATCAATGTTCGTCCAACGGCTTCCACGAATCTGTAGTCTCTGAAGATCGTGTAAAAGTGCGAGAGGCCTATGAACTTGTTTTCTATGGCGAAGGGAGTCTGCATAGCATAGTTCAATAGTGCAAATATCGGGAATATTCCTACAAAGCCGGTTACTAACAGGGCAGGCATTAAAAGTAATAATTGTCTCCTCATACCTTATTCAGTCTACATGTTAACGTTGACCTAAATTTAAACCTTCTTTTAAAAAGAAGAGCCAAAACTAAAACTACTCAAGTTATATTTTAGGTTACTTCGACCAGAGTTATCCACCATATGTCCTGTTGATGTTAGAAATAATGTTATAGTTTGGAGAAGAAGGTCCAATAAATTGGTGGATGATTAAGATAATTGAGCGGATAGCCAAAGAATGACTTTCCCTCTGATGACACTTAATTATGCTTTTTAAATCGATTTAAATCGATTAAGCGAGTTGTGGTTCTCTTACTTCTCCATCTCCCTTCCACTTCTTCTATCAGCATCCTTGTGATTCAACAATACTAGGGATCAGGAGAAAATGAACTACGTTATGCTGGTTCATAATCGTATTAGGAGTTAGGTTATTATTTCGTATACATGGCCAATTATATTAGGGAGACTATTAAAGTTTAAGAGTTGGCGATGAATTCAATTCTTTATGCTGAAAGAATATCTTATTGGTGTCGACATAGGGACGCTGGGTTCTAAGGGAGTATTAATAGATGCTGAGGGCCACGTTCTCAGCACATTCTTTGTGGAGCATGGAATAGAGATACCTAGGCCTGGATGGGCCGAACATAATCCCGAGAAGATATACTGGGATGAGTTTAAACTCATAACATCTCGTTTGATAAAAGATGCAGGCATATCCGCGGACAGGGTTGTGGGAGTTGGTGTGAGTAGCCTATCTCCAGATGCCTGCCCTATTGATGAGAACGGTAACCCCATAAGAAATGCATTAATCTACATGGATAGAAGAGCCACTGATGAATGCAACTTGGTGAGACAAATTTTTGGAGAAGATAAGATCTTTAAAATAACGGGCAACGCTATAGATCCCTATTTTGCAGGATATAAAATGCTATGGATCATGAGAAATGAGCTGGAAAATTACAGAAAAACCTGGAAATTCCTTAATGCATGTAAATACGTTGTCTATAAGCTAACAGAAGTAGCCTCAATAGATATTTCAAATGCCGCCATTAATGCTCCTTTTTTCGACATTTCAAGAAAAACGTGGTCAGATGAAGTATGTGAAAAATTGAATTTCGATAAGGAAAAGCTCCCAGACATTTATGAGTTGGGTAGTATTATAGGGACCGTGACAAGAAAGGCATCAGAAGAGTGCATGTTACCGGAAGGGACGCCCGTTATTTCGTGTGCTCCTGATGCGTTAATGTCGTACTACAGTGTTGGAGGATTAGATCCAGGAGACGCGGTATTCATGTATGGCACTACTGGTTGTTGTGGAATTGTGACTGAAAAACGAGTATTAGATAAGCGCTTCATTAACGCCTTCTATATTGGAGGAAGACTTGTTCTGACGGCAGGTCTCCTAACTGTCGGTGCTCTTGTTCGTTGGTTTAGGGATGAGTTTGGCTTTGTTGAGAGAGAGGTTGAGAGACTTACTGGGTTATCCGCTTACTCCTTGCTGGATAGGGAGGCAGAGAGGATTCCCCCGGGGTCCGACGGCTTAATAGTCCTGCCATATTTCATGGGCGAGAGGACGCCGATTTGGGACCCGATGGCCAGGGGGCTTATATTCGGCCTCACGCTCTACCACACCAGGGCCCACATATTTAAGGCGATACTCGAGTCGACTGGATACGCCCTGAGACAACATATGGAAATAGCGAGGGAACTCGGGGTCGAGGTAAGGAGGATAGTTGCAGTAAACGGTGGCGCCAGGAGCCGGCTCTGGAGACAAATAGTCTCGGATATACTCGAGATGCCTCAGCAATACATTTCAAAGGCCACGGGAGCGCCATATGGAGACGCATTCCTAGCAGGAGTCGCAGTAAAAATCTTCAAGGACCCAGCACAAATAAGAGAATACGTGAAAATAGACGAGGAAATAAGGCCAAACCCAGAAAACAGCAAAAAATACAGAGAACTCTACAAAATATACCTAGAACTATACCCAAAACTAAGAGAAAACATGCATAAACTAAGCCAAACATAAAAATAGGAGTTTGTTCTTAACCAAATTTTGCTTGAATCCATAGCTGGCTTATCACATGCTCGCGGTACAACTCATA
>JAGTRA010000128.1 GCA_018396935.1 Candidatus Bathyarchaeota archaeon | reverse complement strand
TTAAGAAGTTACAAAAATCTGGGCGTATTGAACTTTTATGGGGAGAAGTGAAAAACGTCCATACATTTATTGAGGGGCTTAAACCTAAGCCTTTCCTACTTATAGCCGCAACTGATGATAGGTATCTAAATACGGAGTTAGCAGTTAAGGCTAGAGAGGCTGGGTGCATGGTTTATGCAATTGATAACCCTGCTATAAGTGACTTTACCATTCCAGCAATAGCTAATTTAGGTGAGGTTAAAGTAGCGATATCCACTAGTGGAAAAAGCCCCGCTATGGCAGGGATTATTAGGCGGAGGATAGAGGAGGCGATAAGAGAAGAAGATATTCTCAAGATTAGGCTCTTAGGAATGATGAGGAAAACCATCAAGGAAGCTATTCCAGACCAAAGAACTAGAAAAGTTATTATTTATGAGATATTGGAAAGCCCTGAGGTTTTGATGGCCTTAAGGGAGGGAAAATTTGACGAAGCGTATTCCTTGGCTAAGAAGATAATTGAGGATCAGCTAGGAGGTAATTTGAAAAATAATCGTTGAGGGGTAATTATGGAGGGTTTTCCAAAGGTAAGAATGCGTAGACTTAGACGAACATCAGCTCTTAGGAACATGATGTTTAAGGCGAGGATTCACCCGAGTGACCTTGTACAACCGATATTTGTGGATGAAAACGCGAAGATCCCTATTCCAATAAATTCCATGCCCGGGTGTTATAGGCTACCTATTGAAGGCGTCTTAAAAGAGGTAAATGAGGTTTTAGAAGCTGGTGTTAAGGCCGTAATCTTGTTTGGAGTTCCGGCCCGGAAGGATGAAGCGGGGTCCGCAGCATTTGCTGATGATGGAGTTATTCAAAGAGCTGTTAGCCTCATCAAAAGAGAGTACGGCGACGAGGTAGTAGTGATAACGGACGTTTGTTTATGTGAATATACAAGTCACGGTCATTGTGGATTGCTAAAAGGTGGCATGGTAGACAATGACTTAACCCTCGAAACTCTTGGCAAAATAGCTGTAAGCCATGCCCAAGCGGGGGCAGATATTGTAGCCCCCTCTAGCATGATGGATGGCCAGGTTAGGAGTATTCGATCCGCCCTAGATGATGCTGGATTTAAGGACGTAGCTATAATGGCTTACTCAGCTAAGTATGCTTCTTGCTTTTACGGACCATTTAGGGAAGCAGCAAATTCAGCGCCTCAATTTGGTGATAGGAAAAGTTATCAAATGGCTTTTGGAAGCCCTAGCGAAGCCATGAGGGAAATTGAGCTTGACATAATGGAGGGAGCTGACATAGTGATGGTTAAGCCAGCTTTGGCTTATTTGGACATAATAAGCCTAGCCCGTTCAATGTTCAACGTGCCCATTGCTGCTTATAACGTAAGTGGGGAATATGCCATGATAAAAGCTGCTGCCAGAATGGGATGGATAAATGAAAAGGCCGCTATATTTGAAGTCTTGACGGCCATTAAAAGAGCTGGCGCTGATATAATTATAACGTATTTTGCTAAGGAGGTTAATTCATGGTTGAACCAAACTTAGGGCAGAAATCAAAGGAGCTATTTGAGAGAGCTAAAAGACTTATACCAGGAGGAGTAAACAGTCCAGTAAGAGCTTTTCAGCCATATCCATTCTTCGTGGAGAAAGCTAAAGGAGCTAAGCTTTACAGCGTAGATGGCGCCTCCTACATAGACTATTGTATGGCATATGGTGCTCTACTACTGGGCCACGGCTATGAAGAAATTCTAGAGCCTGTCCGTGAGCAGCTTAATAGGGGAACAATTTACGGTGCTCCAACAGAGATAGAGGTCAAATTCGCTGAACTTCTCAGTGAAATATACCCAAGTATAGAGATGCTCAGGCTAGTTAATTCTGGAACAGAGGCAACCATGCATGCTATAAGGCTTGCGAGAGGATTCACTGGAAGGAAGAAAATCATTAAGTTTGAGGGATGCTATCATGGAGCCCACGATAGTGTCTTAGTAAAAGCGGGATCAGGAGCAGCATGGTTTGGAGCTCCAAATTCTCTAGGCGTACCTGAGGAAACCGCAAGAAACACCATTGTCCTACCTTTCAACAACATTGAAGCGTTAGAGGAAACCATGAAAGCTATGGGAAATGAGGTGGCAGCTGTTATAGTTGAGCCAGTTATAGCAAACTCTGGGTTAATAATGCCGAGGAATGGATATCTTACGCGTTTAAGGCAGCTTACAAGGGATTATGATGTTGTTCTAATCTTCGATGAAATCGTAACTGGTTTCAGGTTAGCTCTTGGAGGAGCTCAACAATACTACGGTGTAAAACCGGATATGACGACATTAGGCAAGATTTTAGGAGGTGGATTTCCCCTCGCGGTTTTCGGGGGAAGAAAAGATATCATGGAGAATATAGCGCCCATGGGTAAAGTTTATCAAGCAGGGACATTTAGCGGCAATCCTGTCTCTGTAGCTGCTGGATATGCTGTTCTAAATCTCCTTCACAAAAAATGTGGAGAGATATACACCAAGCTTGAAACTAAATGCGAGAGATTGGCTAAAGCCCTTAAAGACTTTATTGAGGATTATGAGATAGAGGCCCAGGTAAACAACATAGCATCAATGTTTCAAATATTCTTTACAGACAAACCGGTCATTGATTACGCTTCAGCAAAAACAGCGAACACCCAGAAGTTTTACTGCTACTTTAATGGGCTATTAGCTGAGGGAGTTTTTATTCCACCATCTCAATTTGAGACATGCTTCCTATCCACAGCACATACTGAAGATGACATTAACGCAACTATTGAAGCCTTTAACAAAGCGTTAAAAACGGTGAAGGAATGCGGGTAATTACATGAAGATAAAAGTTGGCACAAGAGGCAGCAAGCTAGCATTAATACAAACTGAGATGGTGATTGAAAGCCTTAAAAAAGTAGAAACCGATCTAGAGTTTGAGATTAGAATCATTAAAACAACAGGGGATAAAATCAGGCGTAAACCTCTATTCACGATAGAAAGTAAGGGGATTTTTGAAAAGGAGATTGATCAAGCCCTTGTAAGGGGAGAGATAGACATAGCTGTTCATAGTCTAAAAGATGTACCAGTTTATGAGAGATATGAAGACATTGTAATAGCCGCCATCCCTAAGAGGGATGACCCCCGCGAAGCCCTCGTGTCCATCGATGGCGCCGCTCTTCACGAGCTGCCAAAAGGGGCAGTAATCGGTACGAGCAGCTTGAGGAGAAT
>JAGTRA010000127.1 GCA_018396935.1 Candidatus Bathyarchaeota archaeon | reverse complement strand
CCTTCTCTCGCCTTCCTTTTTAGGGTTAAAGCCTGGCCCCTCGCTTAGGATTACGTCTCTGCGGACGCCTCCATGGACGTCGGGGCGCATGGGGAATCCATCTTTATCTGATCCGCCTGTTATCTGCGCCTTCCACCCTGGAAGCCCAAGTACTGTGCAGTCGATTATGTCGCCTATCTTTCTGCCGATTAGAGGCGCTGCCCTATGCCCTTCCAGCTCAATGCTTTTTGAAATTCCTTCAGTGGGGTCTGATAGTATTACCTTAAATTTCGCCATGTCATTACTCTCCAGCTTAATGGGATATTGAAAGGTTTAATATCTAATTATTAAGGGTTATGAAAAATTTATCTAAAAAGGGATTAGGTAAATGTATCGTTGGAGAATGTGCTACTCAACGTGGACTCTGTAGAGGTCTATGTCTTCACGCATTTCTGGGGTTAACTCGAGGAACTCCCTTACAGCTCTTTCAACATCCTTTGATTGCGTTATATATCTGCCTACGATTATTATGTCGGCTCCCTTTTCAAGGGCTTCTTTAGCAGTTTCTGGGATGATGCCTCCCGCCACCGCCACTAGGAATTTTTTGCCCTCAAAAGTTTTCTTTAACTCTTGAATTAGCTCTAAGCCTATTGTCTTGCCTGTTTCCTGATCTATGCCCCTGTGGATTATAACGATGTCTGGGAGCTCCTTAAGGGATTTTAGTTTATCAATGGGGTTTTCAACGTTTAGCATGTCTATTGCAGCATATATTCCAAGCCTCCTTGCTTCATAAATGAAGGCGTCTAGGGTTTCCTTAGGCGCCAGCCCAGCTGCTATAACTCCATCAGCTGTCTCCTCATAGGCTATGTCAACTTCAACTTTTCCAACATCCAGCGTCTTTAAGTCAGCGATGATGAAGATGTCTTTTGCTACTTCTCGCAGGTCGCTGATGACTTTGGTTCCATATCGCTTTATTAGGGGTGTGCCCGCCTCAAGGATTATTCTATCACTTCTTGGGATTTGCGCTATTACCTTCTTGGTTTTCTCAAGGTCTGGTATGTCTAGGGATATTTGCAGGTATGGCGGCCTCCAAAGCCTTGGCACCTTGAATCCCATTATTGGATGTGTTGCTCTATCCTTTTCATAAAATACTTTCTCAAGGGATGGGTACCCTGATAGAGCCCTCCTTATAGCTAGTTTCGTGGCTCCATAATTGTAGTGGTAGAGTTTGCGGTAGTCCTTTGCCTCTGGGTGGACGAAGGCGCTGCATATAATAACCCAATCGTCTATTTTATCTCTTGGTATTATGCCCTCTTCAACAGCGTCTGCTACAGCCTTAGCCACTGCAGCTTGAACTGGGCCGAAGATTTTATTGGCATCCTCTAGGCTTTTAACAGTCACTTTTGGAACTAGTAGCGTGTGGGGTTTAGGCGGCAGATTCGGCCTAATAACTGCTAGGAGCGGCGTATGCCCCATGGATAAGCTTGATAAGCCGTGGGCAAAAGCCTCTCCAACAGGGCCATTTTTATCGCCTATTAATATGTCAACGTGGGCTACTTCAGCTCCATCCCCAACGAGGGCTTCGCCGATTAGGTAGGTGGGCTTTTCAACCCTTCCGACACTATCAGGCGTAATTGTTAAAATAACGTTTTCAGCTATTTCCTTAAAGTCGACGTTAAACTCTTTAAGCCATGAATATAGCGTGTCCCTATGAACTCCGAGGATTTTTGCTGTGCCAGATATTGTGGGCTTGGCGATTCTCCCCGTTAGTATGCTGCGGGCTTCAATCTCCTTCTTGGCGGCTTCCGTCAACCTCTTGATGAGCTCATCCCTACTCTCTGGCTTTTTAACGTTTTTCTCCGACAATTACCTGCCCCACGGATGGATTATTCTTCGACATCTTATATTTAACATTGTCGGTTTCAGTTGGGGATGTGGCTTCATGAATGCTTCAGCATTTGTTGCCTGTCGGAGTTGCCTGCAGATGATTTTCTCCTACACCATTCTTCGTCAAGCTGTGCATGTTTAGCTAGGTGGTAAATGCTGTTCTGCCTATAGATTTCAGCTTCTAGTGAGTAGTTTCTTGCAGCCTTTAGGAATGCTGCTTTAGCCTCCTCCTCCACCCACTCACGTTGTAAATTGTCTGCTTTAAGCCCTAACAGCGCCTCTATTGTTTTGCCCAGGTTTTCCCTACATATTCCAGCCCAAAAGTGTATTTGCTTCTCTTCAAATTCCTTGGCTAATTCTGAAAAGATTTCTATAGCGTTTGCAGCCTCACTTTTGCCCAGATTTTCTAAAGCTTTTTCCAGCATTCCAAGCTCCTTAGCATTTGGGGCGCCTAACCTTATTTTTATGCTTTTCTTAAATGGGCCGTCGCTTTTTACCCGGGTTTTAGGTTGCGCTAAGTCCTTTGGAGAGTTTATGTTTATGAAGCTTTTAAATTCAGGGTCTATGGGCTTTAATTCAGTGTAGGTTGAGATGAAGTGGGCTATTGATGAGCCCCTTATTAAGTCGTCAGGCCTCTTCCTGCCCATTTTGCATAGTATTTCTGCTATTGATGCTGTTTGCGGCCGTCTACATACAAACATTATTGTTTCAACAGTTCCATCTGGGTGAACTGGGGCTGCAATGTCGGATTCTCCGCAGGCTTTGAATAGGAAATCGGCAACTTCCGATTGTATGAATGGTGTGTCGCATGGTAGGATTATGCAGTATTCAGCTATAGAAGCCTTAAGACCTGTAGTTATGGCAACCAGCGGGCCGCTTGTTAATGGATAATTCAAGTCGATGACGATTTTCGTTTTGTCGATAAGCGAGTTCCCCCTCAGCAAATTTTGGTACCTGCTTTTTCTCTCCAAGTTATTTACGCATATCAGTATTTCATCAACGAGATCGCTTATCCCCTCAATTATGTGTTGAAGCATGGTTTTTCCAGAAACCTCTATTAGGGCTTTGTCGCGTCCCCCTCCCCCCAGGGTTTGAAACCTCTTAGCTTCTCCACCTGCGAGGATTACTGCAGCCCTCTTTGTCATGTTTCCCCCATGTTTTTATGTTTTAATTGTTGCTTTACAAGCTCTACTAAGCGTTGCCCCCCTGTCTCTAGATCTATTACTGGGATGTTGTTTACGGCAACCCCCTTTTTGGCTATGGCTCCTGTAACCGCTATTATAGGCTTCGCGTTTTTTACCCTCTCCATTAAGTCGTCTATTTCCCTTGCTGTTACAATTTTTGGTATGTCTTCCCTTCCA
>JAGTRA010000126.1 GCA_018396935.1 Candidatus Bathyarchaeota archaeon | reverse complement strand
AGCTGCTGTTATGTCGCCTTCATTTGGCGTAGCACTTATGGCGGCTGAAAAGCTTGAGGGGGATGTTCAATGGAGGCTGTTATAAAGGTTGGGGGGAGCCTATTAGGGGATCCGCCTTCCCTTAGGGCTTTATGCCGCTGCCTTGAGGAGGTCGCTGAAAACTATAGGGTTTTAATTGTGCCAGGGGGCGGGGGATTCGCTGACATGGTTCGGCATTATGATAGGCTTTATGGGCTGCCAGCTCCAGCCTCCCATAGGATGGCTATCTTAGCCATGGATCAGTATGGGCTTCTACTAAATAGCCTAATGCCTAAATCCTTTACGACATACTCGCTTAGGGCAGCATGTAGGGCTAGAGACGGGAGGCCCCCAATACTCCTACCATCAAGGCTAATGTTTCTTAAGGATCCCCTTGAAAATTCATGGCGTGTAACCTCAGACTCTATAGCAGCCTATATTGCTGTAGAAGCTAAGGCGCGGAAATTAATATTGGCTAAGGATGTTGATGGCATATTTACAGGGGATCCGAAGAGTCAAGGGGATGCTAAGCTCATAAAGGAGTTAAGTGCCTCTGAGCTTCAGGAAAAAGTAAAGCAGTCATGTGTGGATGAGTTTCTCCCAATCATCCTTAGGGAGAAGGGCTTAAATTGCTATGTAGTGAATGGTCGGCACCCTGATAGGGTAGTAAGCCTCCTACGGGGCGAATATGCTGTCTGCACGCGTATCCTGCCAGCTTAGTCCATGATAGACCATGCTATGAAGCTGCTATCCTCTCAATTTCCTCTATATACTTCATTACGGCGCCCTCATCCACTTTCCCGCTTCTACCTCCAATACAAGCGCCTCTCCTAACGCCAATAATGTCTGCGCCAATGCTGTAAACCCTATTGACGTCGGATACCTCCAGTGATCCTGCAAGCGCCACGATAAGATTTAGGCTATGAGCCTCCTTAACATAGCTAAATAGCTCTGAGTCACTGAAGTATTCAAAGAGCTTCCTGGGGGGATTCTTCTCCTTAACATCAATCATAACTCCAGCAGCTCCAGCATTATAGGCGGCTTTAGGAAGCTTTAATGGGTTAATGCATCCAAATTTTTCATGGTCCGCGTAGCCTGCTGCAATAACCTTTACATTATAGCCTTCCACAGCCGTGCACACTGCCCTCAACATGTTTTCAGCCTCCCTTAAGGTTTTAACGCCGAAAAGCCCAGCCTTCACATACTGCACCCCTGAAGCTGCTGCGCCTAAGGCAGCTAAGGAAGCTGTGCCAGGCAGATTTGGGAGGTCACCCAGAGTAGCGCTTACCTCAGCCCTCCCAGAAACAGCTAAGCTTATGCTACGTATAACATTTGGATGATGGGCGCCCAGCGAGCCCTCCTCAGGGTTTTTAACATCTATTATGTGGGCTCCTCCCCTAAGCGCGCTAAGCGCCTCATCCAAGTCCCTAACACTAACCAGTAGCTTCATACATCGTTTTCTCCCGGCACCACAGCCTTTAATAATTTATCATAGGCTAATCGAGAAAAAGGCTTTACCCAATATAAATTAATTCCCTAGTCAATTGGAGGCTGCCCAACATGCCCTGGAAAAATTTAAAGCCTGAAATCCCAAGAGAAAGACTAATCATTGAAGGCTTTTACGAAGCAAACATAAATGAAGAATTTCTAAAAAACTTCCTCCAAGGACTAAGTGAAACATTAAAGATGAAGGTTATAGCTGGGCCATTCATATTCTCTCCCGATAGGTTTTCCACCCTCCATCATGGAATAGGAGGGTTCATGGCTTGGGCTGAATCAGGCGTAGCCCTCTATAGCTGGAGAGACCATAAATTCTTCACAATAGACATTTACAGCTGTAAAGCCTTCAATATGCAACAAGCCATAGAATACGTTAAAGAAAAACTAAAAAGCCCACAAATAGTTTGGAAGAAAATAGAATACGATGAATAAAGCTTCCAAATCCTATGAGTAAATGGTGAAATGCTATAAGCAGGTAATCAAAATGTAAGCATTAAGGAACGAAATCTCTAAATTTCTGGGTGAAACCTCTCTTCAAAATGAAAACCCCGGGCCGGTAGTTCAGCTGGTACGAACGCCCGACTTGCACTCGGGAGGTCGGGGGTTCAAATCCCCCCCGGTCCACCAAATTATTGAAAACGGGGTTTTATGCTTCCCTAGGAATGGTTATTTTTGTTGTTTTGTTTCTATGGCTTTGGGTTCCAGGTTTTTGGATTCATGGAAGAAGGTGGCTAGGAGGTGGAAGAAGATAAACCAGCTGATGAAGAGGCTAATGTTTAATGTTAATTCGCTTGTGTAGGTTAGTAGGAAGGTGTAGGCAGTCATTATGCCTCCATGTAGGGATGCTGGGGTGTATATGTCGCCAGAGGATTCCCTCAAGGCGCCAGCTATGCATCCAAATATGAAGCATGCTAGGAGGTGTATTGGCATCCACCAAACTGGCTCCCACCTTGAAGTCAGCGGGTTCCAGTAATTTCCTATATGCATTAGGGCGAAGATTATGGAAGTTAGGGGCAGCCCCATTCCATAATTGACATTCCAAGCCTTGAAGATGATTTTTCGCCAGCGTTTCTTAAAAGCTTCATTGAGCCTAGACTGCACATAACCCCTAAAATAAGCCTCTTCAATTAAGCCGATGAAAATCATAAGAAAGATTATGTTTAGGATTATGACTGGCAGCGTTAGCTTAGCAGGTTTAGCTACGCCTAAAACTGTTGATAGCGTGATGGAGGCCGCTGCAGGCAGGATGAAGGCTGCTATAAATATTAAGCACCACTTTAATGTAAAGTGTGAATTTATGGGTAGGAGTCCATAGGCTCTAAAACTCCTTTTAGGCATGATTACAGCCAACAGAATTATAGTTGCCCAAAGGGCTTTAAGGCACCATCCCCAAAACGTAAACCATCCTAGATAGGCCTCTAAAATCCACCCGATAAAAATTGTGAGTGAAGTCACTAAGCAAACTTCAAGTAAAGCTATAGCCCGCTCACTTAAGGGGGCCATCTCAAAATTACTTATTATCTATCAAACTTTTATTTCCCTTTTTTTGTCCATCTATTGGCGTCACGGCTTGAATATTTCTCCATAGCTTCTTTAAATTTGCTTTCTAGGTCAATTTTATAGTAGTTTGCGAGGCATATTAGGCTGAATAGGATGTCAGCTATTTCTAAGCCTATGTCGCTTTCCGGCTCTGTTTCCTTCTTCCTTTTA
>JAGTRA010000013.1:13290-15726 GCA_018396935.1 Candidatus Bathyarchaeota archaeon | reverse complement strand
AAGGAGTGGAGCTTCTACCATCAACAGGCATTGCTAAGGATGGAATAGGATTCTTCCATGGGCATCGCTGGCCATCTATAGAGATGCTAAATTGCAAAATCTTGGTGATGGGACATGTTCACCCAATCATATCTCTACGTGACCCTGCAGGCTTTAAAATAACACGTCAAGTCTGGGTGAGGACAAACGTTGAGAGGATTAAGTTCGCTGAAGCCATAGCCTCAAAGTATGGTATAAAGCCCCAATATACAAGAGAAGCCTTTTCCAAGCTGGGAATAAAACCTAGAACATCAAAACTTTTCATAATGCCATCTTTTAACGATTTTCTTGGCGGTAAACCGCTGAATGAAAGTGATGAAACGGCAAATAAGGATGAAATTTTAGGCCCAGTTCTCCGTACAGAAGCTGTTAAGATGAGTGAAGCGGAGATTTATCTATTAGACGGAACCTTCTTGGGGACTTTAAATCAACTAAAACTCTATACCTAACGTAATACTTAACGCATAACGTAAGATTTATAGAGTTAACATTTCGATAGAATATGTGGTGAAGAACTTGGCTTTTGACGATGAGTTCCCAGACTGGTTTAGAAGGCGAAGGCGCTCCTTCTTTGGAAGCCTATTTGAAGATATTGATCGAATGTTTCAAGAAATGGAGCGGATGATGGAAGAGGAGATCCGCCAATTTACTTCCCGTGTCCCAAAGGACTATGTTAGAGAACGAAAGCTTCCCGACGGTACAACGGTGAGAGAGATTGGGCCATTCGTATATGGGTATAGCATTAAAATAGGCCCAGATGGAAAACCTGAGATCCGCGAGTTTGGAAATGTTAAGCCAGGACGCTTTGGCCCACAAGTTAAAGAGGAGAGAGAGCCCCTAGTCGATATTGTTGAAACAGATAAGGAAATCCAAATAGTAGCTGAATTACCGGGTGTAGAAAAGGAAGATATAAAGGTTTACGGTACAGAAGACACCCTTACTATAAGTGTAGACACTCCTCAACGGAAATACTATAAAGAGGTGCAATTGCCAGCTAAAGTTAACGTGAAAGAGGCAAAGACTCAGTACAAGAATGGCGTACTAGAGATTAAACTACCTAAGCTCGAAGAGACTAAGAAGCCTAAAGGTGAAGAAATAAAGATTGAATAAAATCTTAATTCCCCTCCCCTTTTATTATATGCTTTTATGGAAAAAGAGAGTGAAGAAGAGGTTCTTGAAACTATTTGCAGAAAAGCCAAAGAAAGAGATAGGCTTACTGGTGAAGACTTAGCTAAGCTTTATGAAGTCTTTGGCCAGAGATTTGCCAAAGCTTATGAAGCTATTAAGGAAAAACGTGTTAAAAAGTACATCTTTAAACCAAGCGGTAGGACGGTATGGGTTGTAGTAGGTAAGGAACGCGATTATCTGATAATGCCTGATGCTGGCTTTTGTACATGTGACGACTTCTATTTCCGCGTTCTTGATAAAGAGATTCACTTATGTTACCACCTTATCGCTCAAAAAATAGCTAAGAGCTTAGGGTGGTACGAAACTATAACAGAGGACGACTCCCTCTATGAAACCTTAATGAGCGAGTGGAAAAACCCAACGCCTTAAATATGCGAGGCGAAAATCTGAATACGGAGGACGGGAAACTCGTTGGAGATAGGAGCATACTTTGAGACCTTGAAATACATACTTATGACCGCAACCTTTGTAGCGCTTACACTAATATTTATCTACATCATTTACGGCGAGAAGGAAGGTTAACTTTCACTGAAGCCTTAGTCTAATCGTAATATAGGCGGGGGATTATACTTACTTACCCTGATTAATAAACTTGCTAATAGATCATGCTTAACACTTCAGTCATCTTCACTTGCAAATATGAAGCCTTCACTTAATGCGTATCTAAAATTAAATTCTACATGGCTACCGCAAGCAAAGCAACGCATACCGTCATTGCCATATCAGTCAAAGCTGTTTCTATAGGAATTACGAAGTTATCAGGGTCTAACCCTTTCTAAGCCATACAATGTAAAGTATATTATTGCAGAGAGCCACAGTTGAATTAAATCTCTAATTTGTACGAGGATTTGGGATAATTTGCTTTCAATAGCCCCTAGAAAGAGCTTTGTGGTGGATGCTGAACCAAATATCGCCACGATATCTCCCAAAGTATCTATTAGGGCAGGATAAACCAGCAATATTCCTGGAGACTCCTCAATTTGAGATCTTATGCTGGAGAGAGCATAACCTGAAACTGTAGATATTAAAGTTACCGCCACCATTGTTAATGAAGCTTCTTTAATGGTTCTCCAGTATTCGGCTTCATCTCTAAATGCAAAAGCGAAAATTGTGGTTGTTATCACCATTGCTGAGGCGATTAGATAAGCCATTAAGGCTCCGTTTGGGAGACTAAAAACTGATGACAGAACCATTATATATGAGATGGTG
>JAGTRA010000013.1:8395-13280 GCA_018396935.1 Candidatus Bathyarchaeota archaeon | reverse complement strand
TATAATGTCGCATCTGGATCTAAACCTTTCTTAAAAGCAAAAAAACCAACAGCAGAGGTGATGGGAATCGTTAAAAGCGATGCCACAGCTTGAGTTGATATACAAATAGCAACCATCAAAGGTAACTCATCTATCGGCGAACCCGTTAGCAATAAAGCCATAACACTTAAGATAAGACTTATAACTATTGAGAGAGCTGCAAGCGATGAAACAATTGCGTAATAGTAACGGGTATTACCCCTAAAACTAGGTTTTATAAGTACTACATGGAGGCCTGTGCTAAACCTCCCAGCTAAAACCCCATTTAAAGCTCCTTTTGTTGTTAAAACTATAGGATAGACGGCAATAACCCAATTTCTAAATAGGATCAACCCTAAATAGTGTTCAAGAAGCCCCCCGGCAATTAACCCGCCGACGCCAGAACTTAATGAGAGCGTAGATTGAGTGAAGAGGCTAAATCGTCCATTCGGTTTTACCCCTCCAGAGTTCGCTAGATTCGCCTCTGCCTTGATGGGACCCTTCATCATCTCCACCTTCCACTTCCATGACACCTCCAAAGTTCTGCTGCGACTCTCTGGAGGGGTTACCTTATCACAATTTTTGATGATGCTTTAAGCATGTCCTTTCGTTATAACTTTTTCGTAGAAAAGCTAGGACATAAAAAATTTATTTGCTAATAATTAAGTTTGTAATGTCTAAGTTGGAGCTTCTAAAACCATGGGTGAACTTGAAAGAATCAGGTATAGACCCATATCAATAAGGGAACTGCTTACTGAGATGAAAGACACGTCTGAATTAATGATAGATCTAGCTTATTCAGCCGCATTATTTGACAGCAAGGAATTAGCGGAGGAAGTTTTGGAGCTTGAAAGCTACGTGGATAACCTTGCATATCTGCTAACCATGAATGCTATGCTGGCGGCTAGAGACGCTGAAGATGCTGAAACTCTACTTAGCGTTACAATGGTTGCAAATGCTGCAGACAAAATTTCTGATGCAGCAGCTGATATGACAATCATAGTCCTTAAAGGTATAGGAGTTCACCCACTGATAAGGAGAGCATTTCAGAAAGTTGAGGAACACTTGACAAGGGTTAAAGTTGAAGCTGATTCATTTTTTGTGGATAAAACTGTTGGGGAGTTAAAGCTTGCTCCAGCAATGGGAGTTGATGTAATAGCCATACATAGAGGCAGAAAATGGATTATAGATCCTGATGACGATGAAGTTATTCGAGAGGGGGATATTCTAATCGCGCGAGGCGCCCCAGGGGGCATAGACGAATTTGAAGAAGCTGCTGGTGGCGAAATGGAGGGGTCTGAGGGGGAGGGAATTATGACGATGTCACCAGAAGTGTCAGAGACCCTCGTTAAGAAGTTAGTTGAGCTAAAAAATACATCTGAATTAATGCTTGATTTAGCTTATTCAGCGCTACTATTGAACAGCAAAGAGCTCGCAGAGGAGGTTGAAAGGTTAGAAGAGTACATGGACGATCTACATACAGAGTTTGAGCTTCTAGCTCTTTCTAGCGGATTCTCACCTAAGGAGTCTAAAGACTTTCTAGGCCTCATTAGACTAGGCGTGGTGACGGAGACTATTGCTGACGCAGCAGCTCAAATAGCGGAAGTAGTTCTTCGAGGACTAAAGCCTCATCCAATTCTGCAAAAAGTAATTGAGGAAGCTGACGAAACGGTCATTCGCGTTGAGATAACTGAGAACTCAACCCTCACAGGTAAAAAGCTAAGGGAGGCAAAAATACCGGAGAGAACAGGGATGTGGGTTCTGGCTATAAGGCGTGGAGGGAAGTGGATAAGACCCAAGCCTGATACAGTACTACAGGCTGGAGACGTTATAATAGCCTCGGGTTACGCTGAAGGAGAAGAAGACTTAACACAATTAGCGATTGGACAAAAGCAATAAAGTAGCTATTTATGCTGAAAATCAATAACTATCGCTGGAACTAAACTCATAAATATGGGATTTTCAAGTCGTCCTCCCATTAAGAGAGGGTCAATATATACGATTAGAGGCGTTCCATCAGCTTCATGCTTTATTCTCCAGAATCTCTTCAAGTCCCTATCAGCAAGTTTACGTCTGCCATCTAAGTCACCTTTTAGGGCTAAATTGATAGCATCTAAGTAAAAGTCGGTTATAGAGTAATTTACCAATCTAATGTTAAATTTCAGATCCTTATCACTCAGCTGCTGCTTAGTTCTTATGCACGCAATAACGGCATCCATATAGGCGTTAAGACTTTCTTCCTTAAGTATTAATAATGGACAAATATATAGTGACGCTTGAAGAAGTGAGTCTAAAGCCGAGTCGTTAACTATTTTAGGTAGAGGTATAGCTTTTCTCCAACTAATTCCTAATTTTAAAGTTTCAGAAAACCCAAGCTCTCGATACTTAAATTTCCTTCTAAGCCATTTTAACTCAGTATCTGGGCTTACACTCTCTGAGAAAAAGATTATGCCCCTAAGGTTTTTAACCAATTGAAGATAGTGTGGCTCAATGGGATCTAACACGATTAATCCTATGGTAGCCTATAAGTCTTTAAGCTTTACCCATAGCCCTCCAGACTAGGCTTAGACGCTTGCAATAAGCGCATATTTGGTCTAAAGAAGGAAAGCCGCAGATTTGACATGTTTTAAAGCTTTTTTGAGGCTTATTTCTTTCAAGTAATGGTATAAGCTCTAAGAATCTGTTAAGGAGTTGATGCTTAAAATATGGGTTATCACCAGCAGCAGTTTCTATAATTCTGGCCTTCTTCTTTACACCTGTTCCACTTGAAAAGGGGCATTCCATCTCCCGAAATGGTACGTTTCCATAAAGGCAGTAAAGGAGGTTCTCATTTTCGGGACATTTTATAAGAGGTTTAACCTTGTAGGCCATGCCCTCCGCTAAAGGCGGAAGCACAGGTTTAAGTCTAACCAGTTGCTCCCATTGACCATATAAGAAATTGTTAAACATTATAGCCACTATATCATCTAAATTATGACCTGTAGCTAAAACCTTGACTTTTGCCCTTATGGCCAGCTCCTCAAAAACGTGCCGTTTTATTGTCCCGCAAACAGAACATAACTTATCCTTAAATGGAGTGCGTTTAAAGTCGCCTATAGTTATACCTATCTCCTTTTGAAGGTCAAATATGTGAAGCTCAACATCTAAGCTTTCCACCAGCTTCTCCACCTTAGCTTGACAATGGGCTGAATAATTAGCTATGCCTAAATTGACATGCAGGGCTTTAAGTGAAAGTTTTGGAAAGCCATATTTAAGGGCGTGAAGAAGAGCCATACTATCTTTACCTCCAGAAACAGCCACTCCAACGACATCGTCATCTCTAAACATTTTAAACTCTTCAACAGTACGCTTAACCTTAGATGTGTAAAACTTCAGAAAGCAGTCTGGGCATAGGTTAAGCCTCGCATAGGGGATATAAATTTCTGATAACGCCGCGCGGCAACGTTTACATCTAATGGGCATGACGCTCAACCTGAACAGATATGAGTTAGTAAGAGAGGTAATTAATAAAAGGATTGGGATATCAAAATCATCAGTAGTATGCATCTGGATCGGATGCTTAGATGGATCTTACCCAACTTATGATTACAACCGTTGCCGTATCAATTTCAGGAGCTTTTTCACCTGGTCCATTAACAACCTCAGCGATAACTCTAGGCGCTAGAAGAATTGCTAATAGTGGGCTTTTAGTCGCCTTGGGTCACATGATGTTTGAGCTTCCCTATGTTTTGTTTATAGCTTTATTTCTTGCACAAATTGACAACATATTCCTCAACAGCATGTATATGACCTATGCCTTAACTACGCTAATATCCTTCTTCATCGTGTTCTTTGCGTATACTACCTTAAAAGATGGCTGGAGGATAATTAAAACTCATCAGCTAAAAATGTCTAAGAAATGGGCGTTTACGTCAAACCCTATTATTGTAGGTATTTTGCTTACAGCTTTGAATCCTTACTTTCTATTATGGTGCGCTGGATTACCATTAATTCGGGTTTCTATAAGCATGGGTTTTACATACTTACTCTTAATGTATACTGCCCATGTTTGGCTTGATTATCTCTGGCTTGCCATCATGGGTTTCGCCGGTGAGAAAAGTGCAGAAATATTAAAGTCTAAGGGTTATGGCCTGCTTCTCATGTGTCTAGGCCTATTATTGGCCATATTCGCTGTAGATTTATCCCTAAGAACATTTATCGGTTTAAGTTTACTCCCATTTTAGATATTGAAAAGGCATAACTAGTGAAGCTAAGTATATCATGAATTCGGGATAAAAAATGAGTGGAAAAGTTATAATTATAATGGGCTCCAAATCCGATTTTGAACTGTCGAAGACTATAGGATCATATCTGGAGAAACTTGGAGTAGAATACGAGTTTAGAGTTGCCTCCGCGCACAAAACTCCAGAGAAAGTTCTTGAAATCCTCAGAGAAAATGAGAATAAAAAGGTAGTATATATCACCGTTGCTGGACGTTCCAATGCCCTGAGTGGAATGGTAGATGCAAATACATCAAAACCTGTCATCGCCTGCCCACCATATTCGGATAAGTTTTCTGGGGCGGATATATTCTCATCACTAAGGGTCCCAAGCGGTATAGGCTCAGTGGTAACCCTAGAGCCGGAGGGGGCAGCAATAGCTGCAGCTAAAATATTAGCCCTAGAGGATAAACAACTAGAAGAACGTATAAGAGCGTATCAGCTTTCTAAGAGGGAGGAGCTTGAAGGAGCAGATGAAGAGATACGGAGGATGAAGTAAGATATTTTTAGCAAAAAGTTAAACCGAAAAGCTTTAATCAGCGTATTAGCATTCGAGATTGAGCGTTCATGTCAATAAATGGTAGTTTTTTAAAGGATTCCGTGAAAGC
>JAGTRA010000013.1:2779-8345 GCA_018396935.1 Candidatus Bathyarchaeota archaeon | reverse complement strand
TGGAACTTATGTTGAAGGAAGGGCTTTTGGAGCTAATAGAATTGCTCTAGGGGAAATCGTGTTTTGCACTAGTATGACAGGGTACGTGGAAGCATTAACAGACCCCAGCTATAGAGGTCAAATTTTAATGATGACCTACCCGCTCATAGGTAACTATGGAGTATGTAAAGAGGATTTTGAAAGCGACTCCGTAAAGGTTGAAGGATTTGTTGTAAAGCAGTTGTGTCGCAAACCAAGCAACTTTAGAAGTCAAATGACCGTCGATGAACTACTTAAGGCCTATAACGTGCCTGGAATAGAGGGCGTTGATACCAGAATGTTAACGCGAAAAATTAGGATTTATGGTTCAATGAAAGCTGCTATCGGATTTGATATGGACAGGGAAAAACTCATAAGGATGGCTAAGGAGCAACCATCCATCGTAGATTTAGACCTCGTAGACAAAGTATGTGTTAAGAATCCAAAGAGAATAGATGTAAAGGGCAAATATGAAGTCGTGCTTATTGATTGTGGAGTTAAGGCCAGTATAGTGAGGCAGCTCCTTAAGAGAAGCATAAACGTGACGTTGGTACCATACAACTATCCAGCTGAGAAAATCCTTGACATGAACCCTGACGGAGTATTCATATCCAATGGACCTGGGGATCCAGCTAGGGTTAAGGAAACAATAGACACTATTCAAAAGCTCATGGGAAAGCTTCCTATGGCGGGAATATGTCTTGGACATCAACTTATAGCCTTAGCCTTTGGAGCCAAAACCTTCAAACTAAAATTTGGTCACCATGGAAGCAATCAACCTACAAAAGATCTTGAAACGGGGAGGGTATTTATATCTAGCCAGAATCATAACTTCAGTGTCGACGAAAAAACTCTTCCAAAAGGGCTTGAAGTCACGCAAATAAACCTTAATGACCTAACGGTTGAAGGGTTAAGACATAAAGAGCTCCCAATAATAACTGTGCAATACCACCCAGAAGCGGGCCCAGGTCCGCATGACACCTACTTCTTCTTTGACAGATTTGTCAACCTTCTGAGGGAGTATTGATGCCAAAGAGAAACGACATTAGGAAAATTATGGTTATAGGCTCAGGCCCCATTGTGATTGGGCAAGCTGCTGAATTTGACTATTCTGGAAGCCAAGCATGCAAAGCTCTTAGAGAAGAAGGCTATCAAGTGATTTTGGTCAACTCTAACCCGGCTACTATAATGACAGACCCTGAGATGGCGGATATCATCTACATTGAACCTTTGGAGGCGAATATTATCGCTCGTATTATCGAGCGAGAGCGCCCTGACGCTTTATTGCCGACACTAGGCGGTCAGACAGCGTTAAACCTAGCTATACAACTTGATGAAATGGGTATCCTCGAGAAATATGGAGTCGAATTGATAGGAGCTAAGGCTGAAGCCATTAGGAAGGCTGAAGATAGGGAGCTTTTCAAGCAATGCATGTTAAAGATAGGTTTAGATGTACCTCGAAGTAAGTCGGTGCAAAGCATAGAGGAAGCCTTAGCCTTTGCAGATGAAATCGGTTATCCTGTAGTCGTGCGCCCAGCATTCACCCTGGGAGGAACAGGCGGAGGCATAGCCTACAATAGGGAAGAGCTAAAGGAGATAGCCGGCAGGGGACTTAGACTCTCCATGATAAGGCAAGTGCTCATCGAAGAAAGTGTAATAGGCTGGAAGGAATACGAACTCGAAGTTATGCGAGACTTAGCGGATAATGTGGTTATAATATGCTCCATAGAGAACTTTGACCCGATGGGTATTCACACGGGCGATAGCATAACAGTAGCTCCAGCTCAAACGCTTACCGACTATGAATATCAGCAGCTTAGAGACGCGGCCATAAAGATAATGAGGGAAATAGGTGTCGAAACGGGGGGCAGCAATATTCAATTTGCAGTAAACCCTGAAAACGGAAAAATTGTAGCTATAGAGATGAACCCTAGGGTAAGCAGATCTTCAGCCTTAGCCTCTAAGGCGACGGGCTTCCCAATAGCCAAAATAGCTGCTAAATTGGCTGTGGGGTATACGCTGGACGAAATCCCCAATGACATAACAAAGGAAACCCCTGCGAGTTTTGAGCCAACTATAGACTATGTTGTAGTTAAAATTCCAAGGTTTGCCTTCGAAAAGTTTCCTGGAGTAGATACATGTCTTGGTACCCAAATGAAAAGTGTAGGCGAAGTGATGGCTATAGGAAGAACCTTTGAGGAGGCTCTTCAAAAGGCTCTCAGAAGTCTTGAAATAGGACGTTTTGGGCTGGGCTGTGATGGAAAAGATAAGAAGCCAAGTAGAGAAGAAATAATTCAGAAACTGCGGTTCCCAAGTCACGATAGGATTTTCTACATACGATACGCCCTACAGAATGGCTTTAACGTAAACGAGGTTTATGATCTCACTAAGATTGATCCATGGTTCCTCAACAAGATAAAGAACATTCTAGACTTCGAAGAAGAATTGAAAAAGTTGGCTGAAAAGTATAGCATATGGGATTTGCCAGCTGAAATTTTGAAAGAAGCTAAAAAACTCGGTTTTTCAGATAAGCAACTCGCCTACATTTTCCACTGCAGTGAGAGAGACGTTAGAGCTGCAAGGAAAAGTAAAGGGGTAACCCCTGTTTATAAAATGGTGGATACATGTGCAGCGGAGTTTGAAGCTAAAACACCGTATTACTACTCAACCTATGAGGAGGAAAATGAAGCAATTCCTACACCTAAGAAGAAAATAATGATATTGGGCTCCGGACCTAATAGGATAGGGCAGGGTATAGAGTTTGATTACTGTTGTGTCCACGCGGTTTTAAGTCTTAGAGAGGAAGGATACGAAACTATTATGGTAAACTGTAACCCCGAGACTGTGTCAACAGATTACGACACATCTGACAGGTTATACTTTGAGCCTATAACTCATGAGGACGTGATGAATATTTATGAAAACGAGAAGCCTGAAGGAGTTCTAGTCCAATTCGGTGGACAGACCCCCCTAAACATCGCTAAGGAGTTAGAAGATAGTGGAGCAAAAATCCTTGGAACTTCTGTCGACTCCATAGATATAGCAGAAGATAGGAAACGATTCAGTAAGCTAATGGATGAACTTGGAATCCCTCAGCCTGAAAGTGGAGTAGCTTTCAGCATTGAGGAAGCAAAGGCTGTGGCAGCGAGAATAGGCTACCCGGTCCTAGTAAGGCCAAGTTACGTTCTTGGCGGCAGAGCAATGGCAATAATATACGATGAGGAGATGCTTGAGAGGCATATAATGGAGGCCATAGAAGTTAGCCCTGAAAAGCCTATTCTCATAGACAAGTTCCTCGAAGATGCTATAGAAGTTGAAGTGGATGCTCTTTGTGATGGCGAAGAAGTTTTCATTGGTGGAATAATGGAGCACATTGAAGAGGCAGGCGTCCACAGCGGTGATTCTGCATGCGTTTTACCACCCATATCGCTGCCCCAAAAGGTGATAGATACCATTGTAGATTACACACGTAAAATAGCGCTAGCCTTGAAAGTCATCGGCTTAATAAACATTCAATATGCGGTTAAGGACGGGAAGGTGTACATTTTAGAGGCTAACCCGAGGGCCAGCAGGACTGTTCCCTTTGTTAGCAAAGCTACAGGTATCCCTCTAGCAAAGATAGCAGCCAAGCTTATGGTCGGCAAGAAACTACGAGATTTCAATCTAAAAGAAAATCTCAGGCCACAGCACATTTCAGTAAAGGAGTCTGTTTTTCCATTCATAAAGCTTCCAGGGGTAGACCCGGTTCTGGGTCCGGAAATGAAGTCCACAGGAGAAGTCATGGGGATAGATTACGACTTTGGTTTAGCGTACTACAAAGCGGAGCTTGCAGCGGGAATGATGCTGCCTACAAGTGGAAGCGTATTAATAAGTGTAAAGGATAGGGATAAAAACAAAATTGTAGAAGTAGCAAGGGAACTCTCTCGTTTAGGCTTCAAAATTTACGCAACCGAAGGAACCGCTAGGGTCTTAAGGGCTAATGGGATAGAGGTTGAGGTTGCCCAGAAAATAAGCCAGGGAAGACCACATGTGATCGATTTGATAATAAATGGACAGATCAACTTGATAATAAACACGCCAAGTGGAAAGAGGGGGAAAACTGAAGGCTACATGATAAGGAGGACAGCTGTGGAAAGGAACATACCATATATTACAACAGTCCCAGGAGCGATGGCGGCTGTAAGAGCTATAAAAGCCATAAGAGAAGGTAAACTAGATGTTAAATCTCTAAAGGAGTATCATTTGGAAGCTTTAAGGAGTATAATTAAGGTAAGTGTCTTAAATAATCCAACATTTAGGGGCGAAAGTAATGGGAAGTGTGAAAGATCTTGAAATTATTAAAAAGCCTACTAGAGAAGAAATGGGGATAGGCAGGTTCCATTTTTCAGACCGTTATTCAGTCTTTGACTGGGGCGAGATGCCAGACCACATTGAATGGAAGGGTGCAGCACTCTGCATAATGGGTGCTTATTGCTTTGAAAGACTTGAGGAAAAAGGGGTGCGAACACACTACAGGGGATTAGTTGATGAGAAGGGAAGGCTTATACACTTTGACGAGCTTGAAAACCCTACAAATATTATGGAGATACACTTAGTTAACGTCTACAAGCCGAGGGTCTATCAGGATGGAAATCAATTAAAGTATGATTATAGCGTCTACACGCCGGAATTAAAAAATTACTTAATACCCTTAGAGATAATTTATCGTAATGGTCT
This sequence comes from Candidatus Bathyarchaeota archaeon, assembly GCA_018396935.1. Lineage (GTDB taxonomy): Archaea > Thermoproteota > Bathyarchaeia > Bathyarchaeales > Bathycorpusculaceae > DSZD01. The sequence goes on along the minus strand of JAGTRA010000013.1, from coordinate 3,611 downwards.
ACCAGAAGGTTCTTCAGTTTTCAAGAGGTTAAGCATGGGGTTAGTAACTCTTGAACAGCTTGGTTTAGATCATATGCCTAAACCAGGCGAAAAATTGGCTAAACCCATATTTGACGTAAGCACAAAACTTGAAAAACACGATAGGTACATAACGTGGGATGAAGCTAAGCGGATTGCAGGGCTGAAGGACGAAGAACTTGAAGAGATAAAAAGGATATTATTTATAGTTAATGAAACAATAACCGAGGTAGCTTCAAAAGCACATTTAGAAAATGAGGATGGAAAAATAGAGCTTGCCTTCGATGATCAAAGACGCTTAATGGTGGTGGATGTCGTAGGAACGCTAGATGAATGTAGATTCACCTATAACGGCATTCAGGTAAGTAAGGAAATTGCCCGTATTTATTACAGGCGTACGGAATGGTATAGAGCGGTTGAAGAAGCTAAAAGAGAAGCAGCGGAAAAGGGAATTGAAGACTGGAAAAGCCTATGTAAAGTGCAGCCTCCAAAACTTGATCCTAAGCTTAGGGGAATCATAAGCAAAATGTATATGGCAGCGGCTAACGCCATTACCAATCGAAAATTATTCAACGTTCCAAGCCTTGCGGAGACAGTCAAGGAATATGAGGAGTATATAGGTGAATTGAGATGATAAACAAGAACATTATAAGAGATATTGTGAATGAATATGATGAGCGAAACCTACGCATAGGAGTCCTAGGTTCTCATTCAGCTCTTGAGATAGCTTATGGAGCTAAGCAAGAGGGTTTTGAAACCGTTGTTGTATGTCAAAAGGGCCGCGAGAAGACTTATACAAGGCATTACCGCAATC
>JAGTRA010000013.1:0-2769 GCA_018396935.1 Candidatus Bathyarchaeota archaeon | reverse complement strand
GCTAGACAAATTTGAGGATGTTATTTTACAGGAGAATCTCGAAAAGTTAAGGGCGTTAAACACAATCTTCGTGCCAAATCGTTCCTTTTCGGTTTACGTGGGTTATGATAACATTGAAAATAGGTTTACAGTGCCTTTAATGGGAAACCGTTTCATGCTTAAAATCGAGGAACGAAACATCCCCAGAAATCAAAGATACCTTTTGGAGAAAGCAGGTATTCCCACACCGAAGGTTTTTAAAACCCCTAACGAGATAGACCGCCTCGTTATAGTTAAGGTTCCTGAGAAAGAGCGAACCATAGAAAGAGCGTTCTTCTACGCATCCTCCCCTGAGGAATTTTGGAGGAAAGCAGAGGAACGCATTAAGAGAGGCATAATCAGCCGAGAGGCGCTTGAAAAAGCAATAATAGAGGAGTATGTCTTAGGAGCTAAATTTAATGCTAACTTTTTCTGGTCGCCTTTAACAGAAGAGCTAGATCTTTTAGGCTTTGACAGGCGCATTCAAACAGACTTAGACGGCGTATTAGACCTACCTGCAGAAGAACAGCTTGAATTAAAAATACCAACACAGAATATTGAGATAGGCCACATGGGAGCTACGATAAGGGAGAGTCAGTTGGAAAAAATTTTTGAGACGGGAGAACGCTTCGTTGAAGTCTGCAAGAAGGAATATCCGCCCGGCATTATAGGATTGTTCGCCTTACAAGGTGCCATAGATAAGAAGCTTGAATTTTACGTATTTGACGTTAGTCCAAGAGTGCCAGGATGCCCGTGTGTCGAACCTACATCACCCTATATGAGGTATAAATATGGAATGGAAGTTGGTCCTGGTAGAAGGGTGGCTATGGAGATAAAGCGGGCGGTTAAGGAAGGCAGACTTGAGGAAATTGTAACATGATATCGCAAGAAGAAATAGCGGAGCTCCTAACCGAATACGACGTTAAAAAATTGTATATTGGAACAATAGGCTCTCATTCAGCCCTTAACATATTCAAAGGCGCAAAGGAGGAAGGATTTAAAACATTATGCATCTGCAAAGAGAGAGACCTCATAGTCTATAAAAAGTTTCCATTAGCTGATGAAATCATTATGGTAGAAGACTTCACTGAACTCCTAGATGATCATGTTCAGGAGAAGTTAAGAAGCCTTAACACTATTATCGTTCCCCATGGATCCTTCACAGCCTATCTAAGCACAGAACAGTTGATGAACGACTTTTATGTACCAATTTTTGGAAATAGACGTCTCCTCCATTGGGAGACTAATCGTGAACTGCAGGCAGAATGGCTTAAAAGAGCTGGACTAAAACTACCTAGGACTTTTAATAAGCCGGAGGAAATTGATAGGTTAGTTATAGCCAAGTTACCTGGTGCCAGAGGCGGAAGGGGATATATTCTAGCGAAATCTCCGGACTCCTTTAAACGAAGAGTTGAGGAGATGATTAACCGCGGGCTACTTAGCCGCGGTGATCTAGAGAAAATTCACCTACAAGAGTACATCATAGGCGTAAATGTTTATCCACATTACTTCTCATCCATAATGAGGGAAGACGTGGAGCTTTTAAGTGTGGATAAACGTTACGAGTCAACCGTTGACGCCATTGGAAGAATACCAGCTGAGGAACAAATTGAAGTGGGCATAAGCCCGACATATACGATTGTAGGCAACATACCCATTACGCTGAGGGAATCACTGCTCCCGGAATTTTTAAGAATGGGTGATAACGTACAGAAAGTCGCTACGGAAATAGCTCCGCCGGGAATAATCGGACCATTCTGTCTCGAAACTGTAGTAACGGATAACCTTGAAATCTACACTTTTGAAATTTCAGCTCGAATAGTTGCTGGTACAAATGTTGGAATCGGCACATCGCCTTATGCATACTTAAAATTTGGAGAGAAAATGTATATTGGAAGAAGAATCGCTCTAGAGTTAAAGGAGGCTATAGAGTTTAAGCGACTTCACAACGTGGTTACATAGACGCCGCAGGTTTCTAATATAATCTCAAAGTTAGAGCGGCTTCTATCCATCTTATATCGTCTCAAAGCTTCTACAATTAAATTTTCATTCCTACTTCCAAGCATGTTATTAATTTTCTCAGCTACAGCACCTCTTATAAATAAAAACTGTACCATGGAGGTGACGTTGGAAGGTTTACGATTCAGACTTGCTGTTTCAAAATCCACAATGAAAGGCTTATCCATTTCATCGATAATTATGTGTTTTGGAGCATGGCTGAGTTCACCATGATCTAAACCAGCAGCGTCTAAACGCCAACACTGCTCAAGAATCTCTTTCATAACCAATTTAAGGCGTATTTCAGTACATGACTCCAGCCATTCTGGAAGAAGTTTTCCCCTTATATACTGCATCACCAGAAAATTATCGCTTGAGTTGAGGAGTTTAGGTCCTACACCAAGTTGGTTAGCTATAGCTAGCATTTTGGCTTCATGATGCATTCCAGAGCGGTCGGCATCAACCCGGCGGATTTTAAGGGCTACTTCCTCTCCGCCTCGGTAAGCTTTAACAACAACGCCGACGCAGCCCTTCCCGAGAACTGGTAGGTTGGCAACCACCTTGCTCCCACTAAACTCTATAGCGGATATTCCCAGCTCCTTAAGTTCCTTAATCCGCTTCTCCAACTCAGCACTACTTGGTTTAGGGTAGCAAATCACTAGGGCATATGATTCCTCTGAAAGCTTTTGAACCGGAACTATAATTCCCAAAGTATTCACTTAACTACGTCAGGGAAGAAGTGGATAAAAGCGT
>JAGTRA010000125.1 GCA_018396935.1 Candidatus Bathyarchaeota archaeon | reverse complement strand
TTGGACTTTAGCGGAGATAGGCGAGTTTATAGCCGCCATGGACAAGCCAATGTACAGGAGCATTGCAGCATCCATCCTCCAAAGCGGATTAAGCCTATCTAACCTGCTGGCTCTAACATATGGCGACATCAAAGAAGAGCTTGAAAAAGGAACAGCGCCATTATGCCTCGACTTGACAAGAAATAAAACAGGCGTCCAGTTCATAACATTTCTCGGAGTCTGGGCTATTAAGCTCCTTAAAGAACATTTGTCAAGCCAAAGGCGTGAGGATGCATTGCCAATATACAACGTGACCGCCAGAACCGTGCACGCCTATTTCCGTAATACCGCCCAGAAATACACAGGTGCGTTTGAAGGCAGAAACCCCTACAGTCCCCACTCGTTGAGGGCGGCCTTCCGCACGTTCCTAAGCGACCACAAAGTGGATCCGCTATACATAGAATAATAGAATATTGGATGGGCCACAAGCTGCCCGAACAGTTACGCGCATACATAAACCTCTTCCACAGAATCGCTAAAGAACAGACAAAGAGCCCAGAGAAGTGGATAAAGCACTAATGACCTTCGGACAATACCTAGCATCACAATTCTCTAAACTAATTCACCATAAAACATACACCCCTAATAAGCGGTTAATTATGGAACAAACAAAGGTGCATATTTGTTGTCTCAGCAACAATACAAACCTGTATAACACATTAAATGAAAACATTCGCAAAACGTCAAGTCTTCTGGCCATTTTTAATGACCTAAATCATCATCGCCTCACCTTAATGAACATAAAAACATGCCTGCGCACGTTTACTCTTAGCAGCGGCTAACAGAACTTGAGAAATTATGAAACTTTACAATTCGCATGGAAGAAGAAGGAATATCACGTATATTACCCTTAACCAAATTTTGGCTTTTCTGGCAACAAGCAATTATTACTCCGGCTATATGCCTTAAGGGTGTCTTCTCAAGGATGTCCTCCGCTAGCAACAACATTCTGAAAATTTTGTTAGGAATCTTAAGTTTTACGTGCACAAGAAGCCACCCTAAGGGAAAGAAGCTGCTCTCTCGGATTAAGATGTTTTCGCGTCTTAATCCGGCATATTGAAGCATCTCGTTTAACTGAAACTTGGTTAGATATCTCTCTATCGAAGGAGGATGATGATGTGTTAGGACTCGCGCAACCCTACTCATATCTATTGGGCATAATTTGTTAGGCGTAGCAATAACTATCTTATCTCTAGAAACTCTAACCATTTCTTTTATACCTTTAGACGGATCACGTAAATGTTCAACAACATCGGTGCTAAAAACAAAATCAAACGAACTATCCTTGAATGGTAGGTTTTCAGCGTCGGCGACTACGAAGTCAACGCAACTTTGTCCTTTTAGTAGCTCTTTAGCATCTCTGACTGCTTTTATTGAAATGTCTAAACCAACACAAAAGGGAATGTCATAACGCTCAATGAAGTATGACAAATAGCGTCCTCTCCCACATCCCACATCAACCAAACTCCCAGTTTCAAAGAAGCCAAGTTTTTCAGCCATTTTTAATCGAACTTTCATATGATGCCAATTACCAAGACTCTCGCAATCAAACACGTGCGCAGACGTCTCGATTTGTCGCCACCTCCTCATCCTAAATCTCCAGAAATATCTTAATGGTTGATTTTTTAAGCTTTAGCAAATTTCTTTATTTTGCAAGAAATTCTGTCCGTTTTCACTAAAATCCTTGTCTCGGAAGGAAAACAAATCAAACACTGTTACATTAAAAACTTTTGCCATTAACCTTCATCCAAAAAAAGCCAGCTAAAATGGTTTTAAATCAGCACCTAAATCTAACCGTGACTGTTTAAATTTCCACAAGCTAAATGTGCCACTTTTCCATTAGTAACGTCTAAAGGTATTTTTTATCTTTTTTGAGGGTCAACTTTTATTAAATCAGGAGTTTTAGTACATCTGCCCGTTGGTTTCACATCAGGACTCGGCTGTAAAGCTAATTAGGGGTTCTACTTTTAAATCTAAACTACTAAATTTGAATATATGCATGTTTATGGCGATTTCGCTGTCCAAAAATTTGTAAAACTGTTATTGCTGCTTTTCTATAATTATTCGACTGTCGTCTAACCAAATTACGAGCTTATCTTTTTCCTTTATGTTTAGCGCCTTGACTATTTCCATTGGGATTGTAATTCTGAAACTATCTCCTGATTTGAACACGGTTCTAATGAATTTGATTGGCATATTTTCCCATAAAAATAGGAGGATTACGTAATATTTAAATATAACGATAGCGTTCTATAGAACATTGAATAGAACGATTATAAAAAAACAAAGCAAACCGAATTTGCATAAACCAATCGAGCAAACACTCAGGCTTCACACTCGCTATGAACCAGCTTAAATTGACTATTGCTTTGGAGCTTAGGTCAGAGGGATTTAACATTTCTTGATAGAGTGTTTGAAGCCTTTGGGAGGAAAGTGAGGGTTCATGTGTTTGCTGAGGATGAGCTTGGGGAATGTTTTGCGGTTATATGTGTTAATAAGGTTGGCGGACTTGATCCGGTTGGATTGTCAGATGCTGTTGAAGTTGTTCAGATGGCTTTGGGAGAGGACGGCGATGTTGCTATAGCAATACCCATAAGCCTGCTTGACAAGGCTGGGGGAATCTTTGGCATTACCCGTAGAATGTTTCTGGTCGACGGAGAGCTGAGGGTTTGGACGCATCTGCGCGATAACGCCTACATACAAATGATTAAGCGTATAATGTTAAGCCAGCGCCAGGGCTAACCGCATCATACGAAGTTTAAAAAGTCTGCGCAAAGCTTCAAAATTAAAAATTGCTTTTACAGTGTTTTTCAATGAGACTGTAGTTTTATTTGGCAATTGCCCATCACACTTTTTTCTCTAAATATGGAGAATGGAAAGCGTAGAAAAGTTTGCAGAGTTCTTCAAACGTTTAGCCATAGAGGAGGCTGCTTAAGCCGTGGGCGGGCGAACAATTCCACGTGGAACTTCCACGTGGAAAACGGCTAAGTCACACCGTGAAAGTAAAGCTAAAACTACAGTTTCAGTCTATATTAGCCGTCATATTCTTGAAGAAGCCCGCCTTCAAGGCTTAAACCTCAGCCGAATCCTCGAGGAAGCCTTAATCCAAAAACTGAACCAGATTAAAGCTGAAAAAGCTGAAAAGGGAGGTATCAGAACCTGCGGTTCCGATAAAATGGTGCGGCCGCCGGGAT
>JAGTRA010000124.1 GCA_018396935.1 Candidatus Bathyarchaeota archaeon | reverse complement strand
GACTACACATTATTTGGAGGAGGCTGACGCCCTCTGTGATCGTATAGCTATCATAGACCATGGTAGGATAATTGTGACGGGCTCGCCTAGCGAACTCAAGGACAGTTTGGGCGGAGATATAATCACTTTATCCATTAAAGGGAATGCTGATGTAACTGATATAATCCAAAATGTAGAGAACGTGAAAGAGGTTCGAAAAGAAAATGGTGTATATCGTATAAAGGCGATTAATGGCGAAGTGACGGCTCCTCTCATAATTGAGGCTCTGCGAAGAAAAGGCTATACTGTAACAAGACTTTCACTGACGGAGCCAACTCTAAACGATGTATATTTAGAATACACGGGCAAGGCATTACGTGACATAGAGGAGTCCCGTAGTGAAATTATGGCCCAAAGGATACACTTGAGGAGGGCGAGAAAAACATGAACGTGAGCGTTAACTCCCAAAATGTGGTTAATGAATGCAAGCCAAGCTTTTTAAGGGGATTATGGGCTTTAACTCGTCGCGAGCTTAAAAAATGGCTTAACGACCCTGTAATGTTGGCAATGTTTGTGCTTCAGCCTCTTATATGGATGGGTCTCTTAGGTAAGTCCATGAACATCAGCGCGCTCTTCTCAGCTAACAATATAAATATGCATGGGCCAATACCCATCCCCGGCAATGTTATACTTTATCCTCCTGGGCTTTCTAGTGTAATTCTAGATGGTACTGCGCTTTCGCAGATGCTCAATAATTTGGGTTTAAAAATAATGGAGAATACGTTCGGTGTTACAGATTACTTCAGCTTTATGGCTGTGGGTATGATCTCCATGATCGTTATGACTACAACAATGTTTGTTGGCATGTCTATTGTTTGGGATCGCCGCTTAGGCTTTCTAGATAAAGTGATTAGCACGCCGGTTTCAAGAGTAGCCATCATATTCTCAAAGATTTTAAACGCTGCTCTGAGAGCTATCTTCCAAGCGACAGTGATTCTGGTACTCGCTTATCTTCTAGGATTGAAATTAAGCCCAACTTTTACACTACTTAACCTACTAGGGGTTTATGCTGCCATATTATTGTTAAGCATTGGGCTCTCATCAGTTTTCATAGCCTTCTCCATAAGATCCACGAGGATGGAGCGCCCTATGCAGTTCATAAGCTTAATCACGATGCCTTTAATGTTTGCAAGCAATACTTTTTTCCCAACAAATCTTATGCCGGATTGGTTGCAAGTTATAGCAAGCGTGAATCCTCTAACATATCTAACAGACGCCATTAGACGCCTAACTATCATGCCTATGGATATCCCTACCCTAGTGTTAGATTTTACGTATTTAGGTGCATTCGCGGTGGTTTTAGCCATAGTTGGCATCTTCTTGTCATGGAAATACTTAACAAAGTAGAAAAGTGATGATTTTATGGCTATTGTTGAAACTGTAAACCTTAAGAAGGTATACTTGCTCGGCAAAGTTGCTATAGAAGCCCTTAAAGGTGTAAGCCTTAAAGTTAAAGAAGGCGAGTTCCTATCCATATTAGGGCCCTCTGGAAGTGGGAAATCGACGCTTTTAAATCTCATTGGAGCCCTAGATAAGCCCACCAGCGGAAAAGTCTTCATAGAAGGCGTTGATGTCTCGATCTTGGATGATAATGGTCTTGCAGAGTTAAGGCGTCGCATAGGCTTTGTATTCCAGTTTTTCAACCTGATTCCTAGGTTTACAGCTTTGGAAAATGTTGAGCTTCCAATGGCTATCGCTGGTTTAAGCAAAATGGAGAGGCGAAAGCGTGCTATTGAACTCCTCGAAATTGTAGGCTTAGCAGACCGGGCGAACCATAAACCTACTGAATTAAGCGGAGGTGAACAACAACGGGTGGCGATAGCCAGAGCTTTAGCGAATAATCCACGTTTTTTACTTATGGATGAACCTACCGGAAATGTTGACTCGAAAAACGCTGATGAGATAATGAGGCTTGTAAGACATTTGAACGAAGAGAAAGGTGTAACGATAATAATGGTTACCCATGACCAGCGCCTAGCTAAAGAGGCAAATCGAACTGTATACATGCTGGACGGCCTCATAGTGGATGAGGTGGTGAATAAGCCATGAAGCCAAAAGATGTATGGATGTATGCTTTTAGTGCCATAAAACTACGGAAGCTCCGTGCTGGCTTAACCACATTAGGTGTTATTATTGGCATAGCCGCTATAGTGGCGCTATTGTCAATAACTCAAGGATTACAGGAAGCAATCGCTACTCAACTTCAGAGGGGATTTGCAACGGACACGCTTATTATTTCAGCGGGCGGAGGAATGGGCGGAGTGGAATCAAGCTTCACACTCTTACTCAACGATACTAAGACAATAGAACAAATAGAAAATGTCACTGCAACCCTCGCCATCATACAAAGAGTTGGTTACATAAAAAATGCAGATGGAAAAACCCTCCGCGTCACAATCGTAGGCATTAACTTTGACTCATATAAGAGTTTTTATGAAAGCACATTTATAGCTGAGCATGGGGAAATTCCAATTAATCCGGGAAACATCGCTGTGGTTGTTGGTAAACGGGTAAGTGATCCGTGGGGAAACGGGACGCTCTTCTGTACAAAAGATGACGATGTTGAGATAATTTGGACAAACACTACATCTAGACCCCTTAGAAATGAGTCCTACGTGGGCAATGTAGTTGCAGTTCTTCGGGAAATCGGAGGGTTCAGCATAGGCGGGCCGTCTGATGTAAGTGTTTACATTCCGATACAGCAAGCTCAAACCTTTTTCGGGACGGATAAGTGCGAAATGATAATTGTTAGACTGAAAAATGACGATAGAATAACTATTGAAAGCACAGCTAAAGCTATAAGAGATGCCTTTGGAGGGCAGGTAACGGTTACATCCGCCACTGCTGTTCTCAATATAATCTCAAGTATCTTCTCTACCATAGGACTTTTCCTGACAGGGATAGCTGCAATATCCCTTCTAGTAGCTGGCATAGGCATAATGAATATTATGATCGTCTCATTAATGGAGCGCACAAGGGAAATAGGCATCTTGAAAGCTTTGGGAATGAAAAACCGTACGGTGCTGTTAATCTTCCTAACTGAAGCAACTATAATAGGGCTAATGGGCGCTTTTATGGGTATTGGAGTAGGTTGGGGTCTTGCAGAGCTAGTCGTAAGAGTATTCAGCACCAATGGGAATCTTGCCGGCGTCTCTCGGCAAGGTCAAGTAGCAACCATAAGCATGGCGAAAATAAATCCTGTCTTAACTCCAACAGTTCTGTTTGGGGCTCTGT
>JAGTRA010000123.1:2855-3313 GCA_018396935.1 Candidatus Bathyarchaeota archaeon | reverse complement strand
TTATGTGAGGCACAATTTGGACACATTTTCCAAGGAAGTCGCCGCGGCGTTCCTTTTCAATAACCGTCTTGTAAACGAGGCCTGTAGTGATATTATTCTCCTTTGTTAAGTTTAGATCAAGAAAGCGTTCATACCATCCCAGGTCTAAGTCAGTTTCGCCACCATCATCAGTTACGTAAACTTCTCCATGCATGTATGGGTTCATGGTCCCGGCGTCAACATTAACATATGGGTCAATTTTTATAGCTGTAACTTTAAATCCTCTAGCTTGTAGCATCTTCCCGATAGAGGCTGTGACGATACCTTTACCTACAGAGCTTAAAACTCCACCTGTAACGAAAATATACTTAATCATTAGTTTCCCAGCCGCTCAATAATGACAAAACCTAGAGCTCATTTAACATTTAAGTTTAATTCTGCCAGCTATTTTATAGTGTTGAAGTAGTACAGCCGCAGAG
>JAGTRA010000123.1:0-2845 GCA_018396935.1 Candidatus Bathyarchaeota archaeon | reverse complement strand
TTTTGCATCAGGAATTTTAAGACCGGCGTAGGAGGCTTTAACCTCAAACTTCCAGAGGACCCGCCTGTGAAACAAGTGATAAATGAGCTCCAAAGCGTGTTAAACCTTAGGAATTGGCGAGAGATAGTGTTTTGCGGGTTTGGGGAGCCAACCGCTAGGCTGGATTGCATAATTGAAGTATGCAGTTGGATAAAGCGTCACTATGGTAAGATTGTACGTTTACGATTAGACACTAATGGACAGGGGTACCTCCTAAATGAGGGAAGAGAAGTTGTGAATGAACTTAAAGAAGCTGGGATAGAAAGGGTTAGTGTAAGCTTAAACGCGCCGGATAAAGAAACTTATAACATTATTTGTAGACCGAAGTTTGAAAATGCCTTTGAAAGCGTTATAGCCTTCATAGAAAAGGCTAAAAAGCATATGGATGTTGAAGTCACGGCGGTTTCCATTCCAGAAGCTAACATTGATAAAATTGCTGAGCTAGCTAATAGTCTAGGCGTAAAGCTTCGTGTAAGGGAGTATATACCCTGCATATGGTGATAAAATTAGCTGTTTAAACACAACTCCATGTGTAGATAGAGCTTTTATTCTTGGGAGGGAGAATACATAATTTAGTGGAGGGACATTTAGGCTTGAAAATGGAGAAGTCTGAGTTTATGGCTTATTTAATCATATCAGTCGGCTTGATCCTGTTAATTTTAACGTTTACCATTTCATATTTTATGGTGATGTCCGTGGTTAGTATAACTGCTTCTCAAGATTTTTCAGAAGCTATTGCTTTTGCCATAGGACCTCTAGCAGAGGCCATTATTAGGCTTATATTTCTCGCGATAATGGGCTGGTCTGGTTCAGTTATAACAGTGAGGGGCATACAGCTATATAGGGAGGCAAAAACATGGCAGCTAAAAAGTCAAGAGCTATTGAAAAGTGAACAAAAAAGTTAATGCTGAGGCTCTAGTTAACATCAGCAATTACATAGTTGAGTGGCAAGGGCATGTTGATTGCAGGTATAGATGATGCTGGACGCGGCTCAGTAATAGGGCCTCTCGTTATTGCAGGCATTTTAATTGATAATGGAATGATGCAGCAGCTTAAAGATCTTGGTGTAAGGGATTCTAAGCTTTTATCTCCAAAAAGAAGGGAGGAACTTGCAGATAAAATTAAGAAAATTGTTCTTAAATGGACTGTTGTTAAGCTTTCGCCAGCTGAAATAGACAAAGTTGTTGAGGCTGGTAGAAAACTTCACAAGCTTAATAGGCTTGAGGCACAAGCTATGGCTAAGGTTATTGAGGAACTTAAGCCAGACATCGTTTATGTGGATGCCTCTGACATTATTGAGGAACGCTTTAAACAACATATTTCTGAGTATTTAACCTTTGACGTAGAAATAATTTCAGAGCATAAAGCAGATAGAAAATACCCTGTAGTTTCTGCGGCATCAATTATAGCAAAGGTTGAAAGGGATATGGAGATTAAGAAGCTTCATGCAATGTATGGGGATATTGGCTGCGGCTACCCATCTGATCCTAAAACCATATCTTTCCTAAGCCGGATTATTCAAGAACGAGGGGAATACCCTGATTTCGTGAGGAGATCATGGAAGCCGGCTAAGAAGCTTAAAAGCGAGAAAACTTCAAGGCAGTTGAAACTTATTTAGAGTTTATAGAGATCCTCGGGTCTGCTTATTTTTGAGAATTCATCACGGGCAATGCATGGGATATCCTCATTTGTGGGTTTCCTACCATCCTCTGTAACTATGACGGGTTTAGCTTGAACAACTTTACTTAAGCGTAGGATCTCTTCAACCCTCTGAATTGAATCTCCTATATTTTCGTTTATAACTCCGCCTACGATGTGGGTCTCATCTTCAGGGATTTTTATGACGAAATCAAATGGCATTTTTCTAATAGTTACAAAGTCGTAGTCTAGGAGTTTCCTGAAAATTTTTCGCACAAATCTATTTTTTACAATAATTCTTCTGGCGTGAGCTTGCCTTTCGCCTATTTTTTCTTGTGTTGCAAAAACATTTATGGGTTTGGCTACAGGTATACCCAGCACCTTTATTAGTTTATATGCCACGGTTACCGAGGCTTTAGCTGTCCCCTGCTCGTAGCTATACATAGTTCTCCTAGAGATTCCAACTTTTTCAGCCACCTCGCCTATTGAGTAACCAAGTTCTTCCCGTCTGCGCTTAACAGCTTCGCCGTCTATTTCAACATAGTATCCGCCTGGACCCGCTTGCACTAAGGGGTGTATTCCTCGAAGGACATTTCTTAAGGTTTTAAGGGTTATTGCGAGGACGCTGAATCTTGAATAAACTGTATCATCTTCAAGGGGCTTGTCACGTGTTCTTTCGCTAATTAGGAGAGAGACAGCATTAATATTTTCAGAGATAAGTCTTAACTCTAATGAGTCTTGAGGTATAATGGAGCCTATGTCGGGTTGAACCTTTATGAATAGTAAAGTTTCCTTCCTTCTAGCAGCTACATCAAAACAGCTTGGGCCAGAGTTATAAATGCAGGATGTCTCGAATCCAGCTTCCTTCAACATGGCCTCCGTGGCTTTTACAGCAGAATCGTCTCTATAGGCCATAGAGGCCGCCTATATAGTAGGCATATTATAGCATAAATATAAAGTTATACGCCTAGTTCTCTAGATTTTAGCCACTATCATAGCGTGAGCTTTATCATAAGGTTCTAAGTGGACAACATCCATAATATTGAATCCTCTACTCTCTAAAACCTTAACTTCTCGTTTATAAACTTCGTCAGGCTCCTTTGTGACATCAATACTTTGAGCCTTAACTGCTAGCATTATCCACCCGCCTTTTTTCAAAAAAACGTCA
>JAGTRA010000122.1:2141-3342 GCA_018396935.1 Candidatus Bathyarchaeota archaeon | reverse complement strand
CTTTATTCTGATGTTCGGAGCCTTCTCCCTTATGGTTTTAATGAAGTTTTCTTTGACTATTTTTGATTTGAAGACGCTTCCCAGTCCACCGACAATTATCTTCTCATTCTCCATGCCAAGCCCTTTAATAATGCATAGTGCTGTTAAGGCAAGTTCTCTTCCAGCTTCCTCCAGTATGTTTTCAGCTACCTTATCGCCTTTATGGGCGGCTTCATCTACGATCTTGGCGATCCTAGAGATCTCTGTTGGATCACCCCTTAGCTCCTTATAGACTTTATCTAATATTTCGAGCTCATTTTTAACGCCGAAATACTCGGAGACCATCTTTGATAAAATAGTTTTTTCTCCCCTCCCATCATAAGCTCTCGATATGGCATTCAGCGCTTTAACCGCAATCCAGTAGGCGCTGCCCTCATCGCCTAGACCTCACTCTCTCACCCCTATTGTTGATTCCAAAACCAATGCTTCCAGTTCCAGCAATAACCGCAACCCCCGGCTCCCCAAGGGTTACGGCGTAATACGCTGCGACAGCATCATGCTCAACCAGAACCCTATCTCTCTCAACCCCAATCTTCCCTATAACCTTCCAAGCATTCTCCCAGTCTTTCGGCGTATCTAAGTCAGCCCAGCTTATAGAGATCAAATCTATGTCCCTTAACGATAAACGCGAGGCTGAGAGGCAGCCGTCAATAGCCTCCCTAATATTCCTCACCACTACTTCTTCCTTAAGCCACATCCCTGAAGGTCCAGAGATAAACTTCCCTAGAACATCCCCCTTCTCATTTATGATTACCGCCAAGGTCTTTGTTTTACCGATATCCATGCATAAAATAAGCATTCCTTAAAACCTCTGTATGTATCTGGAGAGGTTTCTCGGCTTATCCGGATCCCTACCCTTACCCACAGCATAGTAATACGCTAAGATCTGCATAGGTATGATCGATAGGAGGGCTTTGCATTCACCGCTATATTCAGGCGGCAGTTTTAAAGTGCTTTCCCCTAAATCGATGGAGTTGGATATTAAAATGATGTCTGCGCCCTTGCCAGCAAACTCTGAAACAAAGTTCTTTAAATGGACCGTATTCTCGCCGAGAAAACATGAGATCACTAAAGTTAATCTCTCACCTATAGTCGCCATCGGACCATGCCTAAACTCTAGGAGATGCAGCCCCTCAGTCGCGGCATAGGCTGTCTCCTTCAC
>JAGTRA010000122.1:0-2033 GCA_018396935.1 Candidatus Bathyarchaeota archaeon | reverse complement strand
GAATCTCTCAATGTTTTCGCTGAGTAGCCTTTTAGACGTCGCCGCGATCTTATCCTCATAACTTAGAAGGCTTCTCGCTAGGGATGGTATCGCTTTACATTCATCTATAAGGGTTTGCTTCTCACCCGAGACCCTCTCGCTTAAAATGCTGGAAAACATGGCTGTTGAAAGGGAGAACGCTGTAAAACTCTTCGTCATAATGATGCTCTTTTCCTCCCCGATATCTAACACAACCGGTTCATCTACAATTCCAGTGATTTCGCTCCCACCCTCGATTGTGAACCCAACCGTATATGCCCCCTTCCTCCTACAGATCTCGAGTGCCTTTAAGGTCTCAGCGGTTCTCCCGGATCTGGAGACCCCAACAACTAGACTATCGCTGTTCACAGCATCCGAGAAGTGAAGAATCAGCTCGGAGGATGGAAGCGCAAATGTTAAAACGCTGCCGTTCTTCATTAGAGGCCAAGAGCCGAAGAGAACAGCGTAATATGATGAGCCACAACCTATAAAAAAGATCTTTCTAAATTTGCGGGCTGAAGCCGCGACCTCACTTATTCTGTCAAGGCTTTTTACAACGGCGTCTAATGCCTTCGGGGTATCCCTTATATCCCTTATCATATAATATTCTCGTACATTTTCTTCGGGAAGCATTTGGCAACACCAGCCACACTTTTACCAGAACCTATAAGGATTATTAAAACTCTAAAAGAAAAATTTTAGGTTGCTTCTAAGACGGCTGATCAAGCATGCCTAATTATTGTTCCCAGCGACCTTACTTTATCCCATAAAGTTTTCCACTGGAACGGATTAATTACGTGAGGGGCTGATGGAAAATAGCGTAACAACATCCTTTATACATTATTGTCCGCTTTTAGGACTTTAAGTGTCTGCTCGTTATAGCGCGGTCCGTAAGTTAAGGTTACTTGATAGAAGTTTCCCCATTTCGCCTCAACCTCTTCAAGGTTTCCCTCCACGTAGGCGATCTCATCCCTCCAGCACTGCATTCTAAACTCCTCGAGATATGAAACTATTCTCAAAATATTGTCGGTTTTTGGCCCCTCAATAATTTCAACTGGTTCAACATAGTATATTGAGGGCATGAATGGGGCTTCCTCATCGTTTACAACCTTTACAGTAGCCTTAACCCAACCCCTCCAAACTATCTTATTAATATCATGGCATTCAGCGGATATCTCATGCCAAGCCTTAACGGGCTCAAATTCGACTTTAATCCTTCGCCCCGAGAACCTATCGTGAAAGACAGCGTAAATCATTTTCCTCCTTTGATGCCAAATAAACTCTTCAGGGCTTAAATTTTTGAAACGCCAGAATTTACCTCTAACAGGGCTGTCGTCGGCGAACTCGTTTGTGAAAAATGAGGATTTATCGCTGTAGAGGTCACGTAGCGTCCGGCGAACCTCCTCTAAATTGCTTCTACCATAGACAACTATATCAATGTCAGAGAACTTCGGGTTATAAAAGCCATGTAGAAGGGAACCGAAAACCCCAAATCCCTCTAAAGGCAACCCCTGATCCTCAACAACTATGCGTAGAACCTCTCTAAGGGCATGGATCAATTCATCATTAAGGCTAGATTCAACTATTCGCCGCAGCCTCTCTCCGGGTTTCCTAACCTCCGCGATATTTTCACGCCTTACACCCATAACCTTCTTTCCTAAAGGCTCGTAGTTTAGCATGTGGTGGGGATACTTCTCCAGTATAAATCTCCAACCCTCATCCCCAAAAAACTTATAGAAAACCCTTCTACCGTCGCTCCTTACCGCTTTAGGGTTGTCTGACCGAAATACTTCTGACGGGGCATACTCAATGTCGCATATGTAGCCGTCCGGCGGATGAGAGTAACCGAGAACCCTGAAGATTAAACCCTCGTGCGTTAAAATGGCGTCCCGGTCTCTAAGCCTTAAATCGGCCAAATATACTCCTCCTCGCTTTCAGCCGTTCCGACAACAGCTTGATAAAAGATTTCGCCCGTCAGAACACTTTCAACCCGCTCCAACATACCTGAAACTTTA
>JAGTRA010000121.1 GCA_018396935.1 Candidatus Bathyarchaeota archaeon | reverse complement strand
GATAACGTCTATGAGGCATACCCTTTTGAACACTTGGCTCTATCTTTATTACAACCTTGCTTCCAGCCTCATAATTGTATAGTAGCTTACTTAACCGCAGCTTACCCCTCTCTCTAGGCTTCTTCCTAAGGAGACTGCGTGTCCGAGCGCGATACCCCTTTGACTTCCTCACACTTCAACCCCCTGATCCTTCATAATAACATCTAAAACATCTAAATCTAGAGGCTTCGCTTGGTTATTAAGAATTTCAGAGACGCTTGGAGTTGTTCTGCCGCCATCACCTGTCACCAACTCTTTTACGTATAGACCTCCCTGACATAACACTTTCATTTCAATCCTATTAGGCGACAATCTCTTAACCTTAACCTCATATATGTACTTTTCTCGTGTCAAATATGCCCGACTATGAAGAACCGTCATCGGCGTCCTCTGTTTAACAACAACATTTGTTAATTTCTTCTCCAGCAGCTTAAGCTCCTCATCAGAGACCTCCCGCTCAAACTCCACTATCACCCGATACCTCTTCCTAGCGGATTCAGCCTTCTTTATCTTTCGAACCAGGGATTTATTTGCAAAGAATAGATTAAAAACCTCAACCTTACCCTTTGCATACTCGTTTATAGCAGCCTCAAGCTCCTTAAGATTTATGAATCGTTTTTTAGGCTGGGACACTTCAATTACGAAAGGCCGGCCCTTACCAAGCATCCGTGCATCCACATCTTCTCTTCCAGAGGCATGAAATGAAGCTTTAACGCCGCCTACGAACTGGAGAACGGGGGTGCTTATCAACTCCTCTACGGATTCAGGATACATACGGCCAGTCCAATTGCATCTCTCACAGCCTTCACCCCAGCATTTAGAGCAAAACCATTTAGATTGGGGAATACCTCTAACCAGCTTCTTATAACGCCCAGCAATATAGAGGGGATTAACTTGAACCCGCATGTCGCCAGTAATAGGATTAATTAAAAGAACGACGTCGGGTGATTTATACTCCACAGGCTTGCCAGTTAAGAGGGAAATTTTCTTCCCTAAAAGTCTCCCAAATTCAATCCTTATACTTTCACCATACTCCACATTAAATATGGCTCTGAATTCATCCTCCCTCTCTTCAACCTCGAAGGGGAGTTCAACACCAACAAGGAAACTCTGACACTCGTAATTACTGAGTTCTTTCACAGCCTTCTCCGCTAACTCATCCATATGCATAAACCTATTTTCGCATAGGAAACATTCCTTCAACATCACCCTTCGAGGAATCCGCTTCCCCATCTTTTTAAGAATCTCAACCGCTAAATTAGAGAAGCCATTAACTGCTAAAACCCTAAGAATTTTAACACCCTCCTCATCCCCTGCAACAGCTAGAGCATGAGCCCTCATGAGCAACACCTTCTTCAACGCTTTTCCCCTTTCATCATTCTCCAGACCATAACCTAGCATGGCAAATTGTCTTCCAAGGCAATTATCGCATAGGGGGTATGCCTTAAGCATAGCCAAGGCTTTCTCAAGGATATCCATATCCGGTTCTCCAAAATGCTTAGCCTACATCCATCGGCAAACCTTTACCAAAAAATGGGAGGCGTCTCTTCCTCCTTAAAGCCTTCAGCATCCTACGCATCAGGACATACTGCTTAAGTAGTTCTTTAACATCCTTTTCACTAGTTCCAGATCCACGGGCTATGCGCCGTATCCTCGATGAATTAATAATTTTGGGGTTTTCCCTCTCCTCAGGGGTCATTGATTGGATAATAACGCGCCACTTCTCAAGCTTATTTTCAGCTACCTCAAGCATCTCATCCGGGACATTATATGACATCCCTGGAAGCATTTTCAATATTTTTTGAAATGGCCCCATTTTCCTCATAGCCTCAAATTGCTCATACATATCAGTTAGAGTGAACTTGCCACTGAGGATAGCCTTCGCCTTCTTCTCTGGAACTTTAACCTCAGCTTCCTTAACCTTTTCAAGTAATGTTTCAAGGTCTCCCATCCCGAGAAGGCGACCTACAAAACGTGAGGGGACAAAGGGCTCAATATCATCAATTTTTTCACCTGTACCTATGAACTTTATAGGCGCACCGATAGCCGCCACCGCAGATAAGGCTCCGCCTCCCCTCGCGGATCCATCCAGCTTGGTTACGATAATGGAGCCTATGGACGTTGCTTCACTAAATGCCTTAGCCTGCACCATAGCCTGCTGACCGATAGTTCCGTCTATGACGAGAATAACTTCATCAGGCTTAATTTTATCCTCTAAAGCCTTCATCTCCTTAATCAGCTCTTGCTCCTCCTTATGGCGCCCAGCTGTATCAATTATCACCAAGTCATAATTTTTAAATCGCTCTAAACCTTCTAGGGCAATTTTGACAGGTTGCTTTGATTTTGGATCTCCATACACAGGCACACCTATTCGATTAGCTAATTGTTGAAGTTGTTCAAAAGCGCCCGGCCGATAAGTGTCTGCGCATATAAGAGCTGTTTTTAAACCCCTTTTCTGATAATATCTCGCAAGCTTAGCGGCAACTGTTGTTTTACCTGACCCCTGAATGCCCACCAACATTACCACTTTTCTCTTACCAGGCTCCACCTTTAAGGGTACAGGCTTCTCGCCCAGAAACCTGGTTAACTCTTCATACAGAACCTTAATTATATGCTCACGGCGGGAAATTCCAGGCGGAACCTTCTCCTTGATAGCTCTATCTTCAATGCGCTTAGATATTTCCAGCACAAGTTTAACATTTACATCAGCCTGTAGAAGAGCTCGCTGAACATCCCTAATAAGCTCTTTAATAGCTGCTTCATCAACAACAGCAGCCTTAAAGATCTTCTTAAGAGCTTCATGAAGAGATGAACCTAAACGTTCTAGAGCCATGATTTCTCCAAACCTAAGAGGGCTTACATTCTTAAATACATTAGGCTACTGTTCAATCCCAGGGTACTTTGTATCTAAAACTTCTATTATCGCTTGAACTGTTTTCTCCCCTAAGCCCTTAACTGAAAGAAGCTCCCTTCTTGATGCTTGAAAAACACGTCGAACGCTTCCAAACTTTCTAAGGAGTGCCTCAGCCCGTTCAGGGCCAATTTTTGGTAAAGCCTGCAGTATTAAAAGTTGACGCTGCCTCAACGTGTATACCTTCGGCTTATAAACAGCCGCAACCCTCTTCCTTTCTTCTTCTTGAAGCTTTTTAGCCAAAGCCCTTATGAACATAGCTGTATGGCGCTCATCACGCGTAAAAATCACAGAAATTTCATGCTCAGCCAGAATCCTCGCAATAGCGCCCCAGAAAACCTGGGGGTTTTGAACATAATGTAAAGCTTCCGCAATATCTCCCTCAACTACTATACATGCT
>JAGTRA010000120.1:1842-3371 GCA_018396935.1 Candidatus Bathyarchaeota archaeon | reverse complement strand
TTCGGTATGTAGTGGCTTATTGTAAGGATTGTCCCCCATGTGGCTACTACAGCAATGGACATGGCTGAGCCTACAGTGGCCATTTCATGAAGCATTACTGGTATATCTGCTGGATTCACCATAGCTGTCAGGAAAGGTGGCCATGGAACTATTTCGCCATGCCACACATGTTCTAGAGCCAGCAGTATTACGCCGCCCCATAATAAGGCGTTGAGAACCCAGAGCTTCAGTTTTTCAGATAGGCTTCGCGCCGTCTTCTGTACGATTGATGTGATGATTGCCAGAGCCATAGGAACCAAGAAACACGCCATTTATTTTCCTCTTCTGTAACACAAATTTTATATTTCGTAACACCAATATAAGCCTATCGGAGGAAAAGTCATGTGGCTTATAATCTTAGCGTTTGCAGCAGCAGTCGCCACCCCTATATGGTATGCCAAAGCCGAGGACGACAAGTATGTGCTTAAACTTCTCTGCCTCATACTCTGGGGAGCAACAATAATGGTGTTCGTTGACCATGTAATGGCCTTCCTAATGGAAGGCGGAGAATTTCTTGAGTTAACCCTCGATGCGACAGTTTTAGGCTTTGTCATGCTGACAGCCGCCCTCGTAATTTGGGAAATCGCCCTACTGCTTAAAGACCCAAAAGGCATACTATACAAAAAGAAGAACGAGTAAATGCTACCCCACATATTTCTTTACCTTGATCGTTTATGAACAGTTACAGGTTTAATTTGTTTAATGCCTTCTTACTTCGATTACCTTTAGCATAACTCTGTATGGGTTTTTCTGTAATGTTTATATTCAGTTTTGTTTATTCGAGACATTTGTCAACTTATTTAAATGCCCTAGCTAAAGACTTTCCATTATTTGCTGCTTTTTACACGTCTACATTTTGGACAGTAGCATGCACTTTCACGATGTCTTGGTTATGTCTATTTGATTTTTATGCTTGCTGACTTCTGTCTAATTTTTCTGCAATGTTCTCAATATCTGACCATTCGATGTAATTCTCAATCATGGATGGGATGACACAACCTTTTGTCATGGTTCCAAAAGCCTACTATCAATTTGTAATGGATCTTGTACGTGCCTTTAGAAGGTTGTCACATAAATTGGATAGTTTATGAGAGAATTCTTAGGCTAACGTTATGGCTCTCTCACTTTCATGCTAATCAAGGGCTCTTAGAAGTTGTAAACAGGATTATAAAAATAAATCCAAAGAAAAGTTAAGTGCTATCCAACAATAACATGCGATTTTAGAAAATGCTAAAATACTCCAAAATCCTGCAGCGGCTGTAAATTAATAATCCTTACGTAATAAATGGAATCACGATGCTCATCAATATCACGGTTAGCATTATTGCTGTTACGGCTATAATTATTTTTGTTTCATGTTTATCCAGCCATTTAACACTTCTTATTGTGATTTGAAATATTCTACCCCCGTCTAGAGGATAAATCGGTAAGGCGTTAAATATGGCAACGTTGAAGTTTACAAACCAAAGCCAATATAGCATGTTTGCTAA
>JAGTRA010000120.1:0-1832 GCA_018396935.1 Candidatus Bathyarchaeota archaeon | reverse complement strand
GGATCTAGCCAATGTGTATAAAACTGAGCAAGAGAATCTGAGAAAGGCACAATGCTAGGTGCTAAGGTTGGTGGGATCAGGTACATAAACATATTGCTTAAAGATGCTTTTTGATAATTCTTTAATGCCTCCGTGATGGTTAAGTTGCCAACAGTAACCCCCATAATTGTCCGATTTCCATCTCTGGTTAAATTCACTTTGAAGGTTAATTTTTGCTTCCACTTTTCTCCTCTAGCAACTGTTACAGAAACAATATCGCCAGGGCTCTTATTATTTAGAATCTCTCTTAAATCTTGGATATCATTAATCTTTACATTATCAATGGATGTTATTACGTCTCCAGGAAGAATGCCGGCAGCTTCCGCGGGCATTTCACGTGAAACTTCATAAACATATACGCCCTCTATAATAGGCTTCAAACCACTAACAATCATTAAAAGAAGTAAAAGAGACAGAAATGCCGACACTCAACTTCTACAAAAGCGCCTATGGGGATGAATAAGAAGAAAAGCAAGCCGCTAGAATTAACGTTCAACCCTAAGCTTCTGGCAGCTACACCATGGGCGACTTCATGAATAGCTACTGCGCAAATTATCGCGATCCAACCATATATAAATGGGAGGAGGGGGTTTACTCCAGGTAGCAGAATGTAAGCTCCTGGACCAACATCACGAATAACTTCACCAGCCTCTGGATTTGATAATAGAACGAAAAAACTGTTAAAAACAAGATAAAGCGCTATAATAGCCACTAAAGGAACAATTATAACAGCTATAATAGAAGCTAGACGCGATAGACAGAAAGATCCAACTTTATCAAAGAAGTATAGAAAAGCTCGTGTACGGAAGATTAAAAGTGGGAATTTAAACTCAAATTGTTGTGTTCTTTTCGTATTCATTCATCAACTTCCACTCTTCGTTTTCAAGCAACCACTATAAACTTTGTTTATTTCTATTTAAGCTCAGCATCATCGGTATCGATGAAAATTCAATTAAAAGAGGAAAATGAATTTACCTTTTGAAGTTCCATTCTCTGGTTGCGTATTTTTCCTCTTTTAGCTTTTTAGCTAATTTTTCCTCAAACTCTGTGATTTCTCCAGGTTTAAGCTTTATGTTAAGGGATGTTTCAAAACCCTTTATTAAAGCCTCTTTAAGTTCTTCAAAGCTTACATTCCTTCTTAGGTACCTGTTGATAGATGTCACCCTCTCCTCTACAGCTTGTATCATTTTGTCTCGAATTTTTTCGCTAGGCACTTTAAGGACTGTGAACATTATCCTTGGATTAACTTCTCTGAGGATAGTGCCATGTTGATGTACAATTCCCATACCTCTAGTTTGCGCATTTCCAGAAATCTTCCTGCCCTCAACAACTATGTCATTTATTGGCTTAAACTCTGCTGGAACCCCTAAAAGCCTTAAGCCTTGAACTAACCCAGAGCAAAGTCTCTCATATGTCTTCAAAAAGTCACTGGAGATAAGCGGGTGATTTTCATTAACTATTATGCTATAGGTTAATTCGCCATCTCTATCATGATATACTGCACCGCCACCAGTTCGTCGCCTAACATAGTCTATGCCCATTCTATCACATGTTTCAATATCGACTTCTTCAGTCATGCTTTGGAAATATCCTATAGAGACAGCAGAAGGTTCCCATCTGAAAAACCTTATCGTGTTGGGCACAAGACCTTTAGCCCTAGCTATCACAATGGCTTCGTCAAGGGCCATATTATAGAAGGCGTCATTTAGGCCCGTATCTATCAGGCGCCATTCCTCATTCATTCCTTTCACCAGCCATCATTATGCACTTAGCGAAATCCTCCGGTGAAACAC
>JAGTRA010000119.1 GCA_018396935.1 Candidatus Bathyarchaeota archaeon | reverse complement strand
TATTGAGAGGAATAGCCCTTTCGTGAAGAGGAAGGGCTTATTCTTCTTTGGCCCAATTGATTTCATTAGACCTGAAGTCCTCCGTCATAATAAAAGATTGAAAGAGCGGTATTCTCCTCCCGATAGGTCTAAAGTTCTTATTCTAGTACCTGACTCTGAATTGAAGGATACTCGTAGGCGGAAATATGTTAAGAAGATCGTATTGAAGGCGTCTAAAGTTCTCGGCTTAGATTTAAGCGCTATCCATGTATGTTTTTATTCGCCGCCGTTCGGCATCATACCGATCGAGCTGTCTGAGACCTACCCATTGTACCAGTATGAATACGCTTATCCTCCGGACGCTGAAACCGTTAAATATGTTGCTGAAAGGATCCTGGAGTATATCGCCGCTGCTCCATACATGAAGATTATTATTTTAATGGAGAAAGGATCTTGGAGTGAGAGACTGGTGGACTTAGTGGTTAAGGAATCTCATGAGAGAGAAATTGAAGCGGAGATATTGCCTCTGGATGCGCATTCTCTAAAATTGAAGAAAAACTGAGAATACGGAAAAATATATTTTATATTTACGAATAAATAGTTTAGTTTAAAGCTGAGGATTGATTAAAGATTAATGGTGGAAAAATCGTTGGAGATAAGGTTTTTAGGTGGAGCTAGGGAGGTTGGTAGGAACGCCATATCTGTGAAGACATCTAAAACTCAAATTCTACTCGACTATGGCGTTATGCTCAATCATACGCCGGGTTTCCCAATGCATATTCCCCCAAGAGAAGTTAGTTTGATAATAGCTACGCACAGCCACTTAGATCACACGGGGGCAATCCCAATTTTTCATATAAGTGAGCGGACGCCGGTTTATGGAACAAGGTTAAACATGGAGCTAGCGAGCCTACTGATTAAAGACTTCATCCACTTGTCCGGCTACTATCTACCCTTCGAATACATAGAGCTGAACTCCATGATTAGAAGCTACGTAAGCGTAAACTATAGGGAAGAGGTTAAAGTGGGCGACATAAAATTTGAGCTCTTAAACTCAGGGCATCTCCCCGGAGGAGCCTCGGTTCTAATCGAGGCTGAAGGCAAACGTCTACTCTACACAAGCGACTTTAACACTATAGAAACTAGGCTTCTCCCGGGAGCGGACTTAGAGTACAAAGATCTTGACGCAGTAATAATTGAGAGCACATATGCTGACGAAGATCATACTGAGCGAAGCCTTCTCGAAGAGAAGTTCATTGAAGAAGTGACTGAAGTCGTAGAGTCAGGTGGAACAGTTCTGGTTCCTGCATTCAGTGTTGGACGCGCTCAGGAGATCGCATGTATCCTTGCAGCGCATCACTTTGAGCACCCTGTTGTAATAGATGGTATGGCGAGGGAAGCCAGCAGAATACTCATGAATCACCTAGAATACCTTAGGGACCCGAAGCTTTTTATGGACGCCATTCACATGGTTGGCTGGGTAGACGACTGGAGAGAGCGGAAGAGGGCGGCTAAGCGGCCGGGCGTAATAATAGCGCCAGCTGGAATGCTGAAGGGCGGTCCAGCAACATATTATGTTCAAATAGTTGGTAAAAAATCCAGGAACGCGATTTTTCTAGTTGGATATCAGATACCGGGAACGCCAGGACGCGAGCTGCTGGATAGTGGTAGATATATTATAGATGGGAAAGTTCGTAGGATAAAAGCGAAAGTAGGCTTCTTCGACTTTTCATCTCATGCTGGGGCAAGAGAGCTTAAGAGCTTCATTAAGATGCTTGAAGGGGAGCCAACAGTTTTCACAATACATGGGGCGGATGGGAACTGCCAAAAGTTTGCTAAGTGGATTAAGGAGGAAGTGGGCTTAGAAGCAAGGGCGCCAAACCCCGGAGAAAAATTCGTGATATAGGTTTGGGAAAAATGAGGACGCGCTCAAGATAATGCTTTTTAAGAGTCACTCTGGTTTTCCCCAAAATTATAGATCTGCTAAAGAGGATAGAAAAGCAGCTTTTTATTTCATCGGCTATCCGCGTTTAATGCTGCTATTTTAATTATTTATTTTAGGGCTGGGATTACTTGTTCAGCGAAAATTCTTAAGGCTTCGGTGTCTGTGCGGTCGCTGAATCCAAGTATAAAGTCTTGAACACCTGCTTTCATCATTGCTTTAAGATAGTGTATTGTGTTCTCGAGAAGGCGATCGTCCTTTTTTATCGCTATATCTACGAATCCATGCCAGCTCCGCCTTATATCATCTGGTTTACGCCCAATCTTCTCACAATATTCGTCTAAAACCCTCATTTTTTCGGCATATGATTCTGGTGAACCATTAAGCACGTTAAAGTTATTAGCAAACTCTGCTGCCAATCTAATTATACGTCTTCTGCCAGTGATGGATCCTATCCATATGGGCGGGTGCGGCTTCTGAATAGGCTTTGGGAAACATGGAGGCTCCCTTATTTCATAAAACTTCCCAATGAAGTAGGGTCTCTCCTCAGTCCACATTTTAATGATTACTTGGAGGGCTTCACGTAACCGTGAAATTCTCTCTTTATCTGAGGGATAAGGTATCCCATAGGTATAATGTTCGATGGGTAAATCTCCCGCACCAATTCCAAAATCAAGTCTACCTCCACTTATTATGTCGAGGGTGGTAGCCATCTTTGCGAGTAAAGAAGGATATCTAAACGTGTTTGATGTCACAAGGCTGCCGAGACGTATAGTATTTGTTTCTACAGCAAGCGCCGGAAGTAATGTCCAGCAATCTAAATACGGGCGCGTATGTTCTTCGGGCGGCAGCCACCCCTCATAGAAATGATCGTTAAGCCATATAGAGTCGTAGCCAAGCTCTTCGCATAGTAACGCCACATTACGAACCATAGTATAACTAGATACAGATTGAGGTAAAACTACGCCAAAAGTAACATTTTTCATTGGGGAAACCTCATATTTATAATCGGTTTTAAACCCCTATAAATTTAACGATTTACTTTTCGTTTTCTCATTAGAAAACGCATGTTGTAGCTTAGGTAGGTTAATCCTTTAAATTTAATTTGAGGTTCTTAACAAAGAAAGAAGGCGCCCTGTGAAATTTTATATTAAGCGGAGATTAAACTCTATTTAAAGCGAGGGCACTGGTCTGGAAATGAGGATCTACTTGGTTCAGGTTGGCTATGTTGATGCAGACATTTTAGACTCTATTCGGAGAGAGGTAATGAAGGCTTTTCATGGATCTATCTGCGAGGTTAGCGAAAAAATAGTGGCGTTGCCGAGGGAAGCATACAATCGAGTGAGAAGACAATTTCTTTCAGAGGCACTGCTGAACGAAGTATTTAAAGTCGCTTTGGAGATGGAGAATAAGATTGGGGAATCATGTATAGCGCTAGGCGTCGCCGACGTAGAT
>JAGTRA010000118.1 GCA_018396935.1 Candidatus Bathyarchaeota archaeon | reverse complement strand
AAACCTAAGCTCAGCGAAGCCAATTCAGGTGAAGGAGGAGGTGTAGAAGGAGCATGTACAAAATAGTTGTTGCTAAAGAACTTGCGCCAAAAATTAAGTGGTTCGAGGTTTATGCGCCTCAAGTTGCAGAAAAAGCACAGACAGGACAATTTCTAATGGTTGTTACACATGAGAAAAGTGAACGCATCCCCCTAACAATAGCTGGTTATGACAGGGAGAAAGGAACCGTGGCATTTGCCTTTAACGAAGTAGGCCGCACAACAAAGGAGCTAGGTCTACTAAAGGAAGGCGATTATATATGGAATATAACTGGTCCTCTAGGGAACCCTTCTGAAATTAAATACTTTGGAAAGGTATTATGCGTAGCTGCTGGAGTAATGATTGCTCCAATGCGGCTACAAATAGAAGCCCTAAGAAATGCTGGAAACACTATTGTAGCAGTTATTGGAGCGAGAATTAAGAAGCTTCTATTCTTTAAGGAGGAAATTAAATCCCTTAGTCACCGCTTCTACACTGCGACGGATGATGGATCTGAGGGCTATAAGGGCTTGGATTTCCTAAGGGAGTTAGTGGCAAGTGAAAAATTTGATCGCTGCATTGTTATGGGTCCAGTGGCAACGCTGAAAAAAGTTAGCGAAATCACCAAGCCGTATCGTATACCCACAATAGTCACCTTAATGCCGCCTATGGTGGACGGCATGGGCATGTGCGGCGTGTGCAGAGTAACCGTAGGTGGAGAGATGAAGTTTGGCTGTGTGGATGGTCCAGAATTCGATGGCCACCTAGTTGATTATGATGAGCTTATTAAGCGTCAGCGAATGCTCCTGCCGGAGGAGCGTTTAGGCTCCGTATTATGGGAGATTGGAGGTTGTAAATGTGGCGGAAGAAAAGCCTAAACCTAAAATAAAGAAGAAAGCTGTTCCAATGCCAAAGCAGCCGCCAGAAGTGCGTATAAGAAACTTTAATGAGGTTGCTTTAGGCTATACTGAAGAGCAAGCCCTTGAAGAAGCAAGTCGTTGTCTCCAATGTCCAAAACCTCAATGTATACAAGGGTGCCCTGTCGGAGTTGACATTAAAAGTTTCATCGCCCTCCTCCGTGAGGGTAAGTATGAAGAAGCCATTAGGAAGATAAAGGAGAAGAATAGTCTCCCCGCCGTATGTGGCAGGGTTTGCCCACAAGAAGAGCAATGCCAGAAATACTGCGTCTTAGGTAAAGTTGGTGATCCCGTAAGTATAGGAAGGCTTGAAAGATTCCTTGCAGACTGGGAACGCGCAAGAGGCTTTGAAATACCTGAAAAAGCTCCCTCGACAGGAAAGAGAGTGGCAATAATAGGCGCTGGCCCAGCAGGCTTGACGGCTGCAGCAGACCTCGCCAAGCTAGGTCATGATGTAACAATATTTGAAGCTCTACATTTACCAGGCGGCGTTCTAGTTTACGGAATTCCAGAATTCCGTTTGCCAAAGAGTATAGTAAAGGCTGAAGTTGAATACATTCAAAAGCTAGGCGTAGACCTAAGGCTTGGATACATGATTGGCAGAACATACACAATACCTGAACTCCTAAAGGATAAGGGATATGACGCGGTGTTCATAGCCACAGGCGCTGGACTTCCACGCTTCCTAGGTCTTCCAGGCGAGAACCTACCCGGCATATACTCAGCAAGCGAATTCCTAATTAGAGTTAACCTAATGAAGGCTTATGCCTTCCCAGAATATGACACGCCCATAAGAGTTGGAAAGCATGTTACAGTTATAGGCGGCGGAAACGTAGCCATGGACGCTGCCAGATCAGCCCTTAGACTTGGAGCAGATAAAGTGAGCATTGTATATAGGCGGACAAGGGACGAAATGCCCGCTCGACTAGAGGAAATTGAAAACGCTGAAGAGGAAGGCGTAATCTTCAGATTCCTAGCAGCGCCTAACCGCTTCATTGGCGATGAAAGAGGCTGGGTTAAAAAGATGGAATGCATAGCCATGGAGCTTGGTCCGCCAGACGCATCTGGGAGACGTAGCCCAATACCAATAAAGGGCTCTGAATTCCTAATAGACACGGACACGGTTATAATAGCCATTGGGAGAACCCCCAACCCAATAATCCAACGTACAACTGAAGGTCTACAAGTTACTAAATGGGGTACAATTATAACTGATGAAAATTGTAAAACAAGTATTGAGGGCGTCTACGCTGGCGGCGACGTAGTAACAGGCGAAGCAACCGTAATAAGCGCTATGGGTGCAGGGAAAAAGGCTGCAAGAGCCATACACGAGTATCTTATGACGAAAAAGTAAGCATTAAAGGCTTAACCTATCTCTCATTTTTTAATTTAGCTCCAAATTTTACTGAACATTTAGTTTCTAAATTCTTCTAAGGCGAAAGTGAAGGCTGACTTCAAAATCTATTTTAGCTAAGAGCCCTTTACGCATGTTTAATTTAAACTTAACACATGGCTAAACTTAAATAATGAAATTTACAGCTTCAAGATTTTCGAAGATGGTGATGTGATGGATAAGCTTAAGCTTGCATTCTATTGGGCTGCAAGCTGCGGCGGCTGCGAGATTGCTGTTCTAGATATAAACGAGAAAATCCTTGATGTAGTGGCAAAAGCGGACATTGTATTCTGGCCCGTCGCCATGGACATTAAATATAAAGACGTGGAGAAAATGCCCGATAAGGGCATAGACGTATGCTTCTTCAATGGCGCCATTAGAAACTCAGAGAATGAAGAAATGGCTAAACTTTTGAGGCGTAAGTCTAAGGTTCTGGTGGCCTTTGGCTCCTGCGCTTGTGACGGCGACGTAGTAGGCCTTGGAAATCTATGGAATAGAGAAAAAATTTTTGAAAGAGTCTACTTTGAAACTCCCTCCACTAAAAACTCTATGAACGTAACGCCGCAAGTCCGTTATCAAGAGGCAATTCTAAGCGGTAAACTCCCACCTAAGGGCTCAAGCTTCCTCTTTAACAAGGCTGTATGTGATGAATGCCCAAGAGAGAAAAAGGATAGAAAAATCTCCAGTATAAAGAGGATCTACGAGATAAATGATGATTTTAAGACATGCTTCATTGATCAAGGCGTCATTTGTATGGGCCCTGCAACACGCGGAGGCTGTGGCGCTCAATGCTTAAATGCAAATATTCCATGCACTGGATGTGGCGGCCCAGCGCCCCGGGTTTCTGACCAAGGAGCAGCAATGATAAGCGCATTAGCCTCTATAATTACTGATGAAAAGGTCATAGATCAGATAGTTGATCCAATAGGAACTTTTTACAAGTATTCCCTTGCTCGCTCGATTCTACGCAGGAGAGTGATGCATGAATGAGGGAGGTAATTATAAATCCTATAACCAGACTTGAGGGCCATGGAAAAATAACAATATTCCTCAATGAT
>JAGTRA010000117.1 GCA_018396935.1 Candidatus Bathyarchaeota archaeon | reverse complement strand
TTCTGCCTTCAAACGCACCTGCGTATTTCTGGGCGGTCTTACGGAAATAGGCGTGCACAGTTCTGGCGGTCACGTTGTAGATTGGTGATGTGTTTTCGGGTTTTTGGTTTGCCAAATGTTCCTTAAGAAGCTTGACAGCCCAGGTCCCAAGAAATGTCATGAACTGAACGCCAGTTTTCTTCCTTGTCAACTCGAGGCATAATGGCGTTGTTCCTTTTTCAAGCTCTTCTTTGATGTCGCCGTATGTTAGGGTTAGCAAGTCAGATAGGCTTAATCCGCTTTGGAGGATGGAGGCTGCAATGCTTCGGTAAATTGGCTTGTCCATGGCGGCTATAAACTCGCTTATCTCCGCTAAAGTCCAAGGATGCTTCTTGTATACTGGCTGTGCTGGTGGAAGACGCACATAACGCAAGCTCATGGGTATATCATAATATTTGGCTAGGCTTTGGACAGCTCCAACATAAACCCTAACGGTTTTTGGCGCATATCCGCGATTAGTAAGCCAAACCACAAAACCATTCAAAACTTGAGCGGCTATGCGCCTCCTTTCGCGTCTAGGCAAAAGCCTATCCCGTTCAACTCGATCCAGAAAATCTCTCAAAGACCCATAGTCAGCATAAAACTGCTCAAAAAGCTTCAACCCTCGACCATAAACATTACGAGAGCTCACTCTCAAAACCGACAGGAAATCCCTTAAATCGGCGTCGTCTGGACATGCCAAACACGACACCACTAACTCTTCTGCCCAAAACATTAAAACAACAACAATGAATCGCTAAGAAAACGCTAAGCCAGAAAAGCCTTTAGCCTTCATGCCACAAAATATGTGTAGGTGCCCTAAAATGAAAAACAAACTTGAAACCGAAAAGAAGGGCACCAGAACTAGAGGTTTAAAGCCCGCCCCCGGCACCAATACCTCTAAGGCTCAAATCTCCCTTCTAAGCTGGGATTGATGAGTTTAGCATGAATCATGAAGAGCGCTGCGGGTGGATCGCTTGGCTAGTCTTAAAGGCTTTTTCACAGCTAGAATTAGTAAGTACGCAGAGATCTTCAACGAATTCGCCTTCCATTACTATAGGCGCCTATAAGCTATGGGCCTATATGCCCATAAACCGTCTGAACTATTACGTATTTTAATCCTAAGCCGTTGAGGATTTCCTTAACCTTAAGCATCTCCTTATAGCTTGGTCTCTTAATCTCTCTCCTCCTAAAGGTTGGAAAGTAATCGAGGACGCATACTTGGATCTCTGAATCCATTGAGACTATTCTATCGCCTATCTCAGCCAATTCCTCAAAACTCATAAATGCAGGATTATAAGGTATGCCTATTCCGATGTAAACCACATCCCTATAGTTGTCTATCAGATATTTCGCAGCCTCCCAACTTGTTTTAAGATAGCGCTCTGCAAGGCTTTTATCATTTATACCCGTTATATTCATGAACGTTTCTAGGCGAATCCCCTTAGGTTCAACTCCAATATTATTAACTCCTGCATCAACGAGATCATCTATATACGAAGGAGTTAATAAAGTGCCATTACTATCCAAGTGCAGTCTAGCATTTTTATCCGGATTAAGTCTCTTCAATTCCCTGAAATACTCTATAAGCCAGCGCTTATTTATGGTGGGCTCCCCACCACTAATAGCCATGCCATTAACGCCATAGATCCTCCTATAGTAAGTTACATTTCTAGCAGCCTCTATAGGAGACATAGCCTGAGAGGAATTATCATACGTAACGCTGTAGTTTTGGCAGCTTCCACATTTAAGGTTACAGCCAGCAGCCCATATTGCAACTTCAATATATTTAACCCCCCTCCCCTCAAACCAAGGCGTAGCCTTTCCACCAACACTATGTGGCTCAGGTCCATGAATTATTCTCAGGGGTGTCTTCTGGCTTACGTCTGTGATTATATCCATGTTATCTCTAACGCCGGTGACGCATGCCCTGACAGCTTCTCCATCAGCTATAACCATACATGCCCAGCAGCCGCCAGTAGAGCACGGAGCAGCCACCTTACCCTCATTAGGGTAAATACCAACCTCATACCCGCACAGCTTCATAGCCTCCTTAATAGTTATGCGCTCAGGCACACTATGCTGTATGCCGTCAACTGTAATGCTAATCATTTTCCTATCGCTCTCATCCACAGTTATTCTCCTAGCCTCATATGGACATGCGAAATAGCATGATAAACAGCCAACACATTCATCGTTAAGACACCTGCTAATCGTGTTACAGAAGCCACAACTCGTACAAAGAGAATAATCCCTTAAAACTCTAATGAACATTCCCACTCGCCACTTCTTCATTAATTTACAGGATATTCAAATTCTTCAATTGAACAGTAAGTCCCGCTACCTACCATTTAAACGTGGCAAATATATGAAAGCAATTTACTTACTTCCCATTCCATAGTAGGGTTTCAGGACTTTTATTGCCTCTTCAAGGTTTCTCACAACATCTTCTTCTCCTCCTATATTTTTGAAGTATTCAATCAAGGCCCTTAGGAAGGATTCTATAGATGCTGGTGGACAATGCCATTTAGCCTTTGGCAAATTCCCAAGCTCATGCCTTATCATCTCCATAAATCTTTCTATAAGGGCTTCAGCTCCCTCTTCAAAATTTAGAAGTTCCTTCAACGTTTTACCCTTTACAACCTCTGTTAACGCGGACGCTGAAGCTATAGTGGCGAAACAACCAAGAGATGTAAACTTGACGTCAACTATTCTTCCATCAACAATCTTTAGATACATGTCAGTAATGTCCCCACATACAGGGTTCTCAACTCTTCCATGACCATTAGCATCCTCTAATACGCCAACATTTCTAGGATTTCTAAAGTGTTCGAGAACTTTAGCACTAATTGCTTCAAACATACCATAATTCACTTTCCTAACTAGATTAAAATAAGCCTGCCGCATACACCATAGCTTAGCTTAATGGCTCCTAGTTAAGAAGGGAGTAAAAGCTACTTAAAACAATTACGGCAAAAATTTACTCTATAAATTTTAAGCAGGCTTTAATGAAAAATACGTTTATACTCCTCCACTTTAGAAATTCTTTTGGCTTTTTCCTCTTCATTCAAGAAGGAGGCTTCAAAGGAGTTTTTGGCTAGGGTAGTTATCTGATCTAAAGTTAAGCCTAAAGCGTTTTGAACAGCCATGTAGTTCTCAGCAACATAACCTCCAAAATACGCAGGGTCATCAGAGTTAATGGTTACCAACAGCCCTTTTTCCATCATAAACTTTAGTGGATGCTCTTCAAGCTGTTTAACCACTCCCAGCTTCAAGTTGGAAAGGGGACAAAGCGTTAATGGAATACGCCTGCGGGCAAGTTCAGCCATCAATTTGGGATCCTCAACAGCACGGTTCCCATGATCAATACGGGAAACCTTAAGCAGGTTTAGAGCCTCCCAAACAT